>NZ_JCALCW010000079.1:0-1356 GCF_059812545.1 Mycobacterium sp. NGS50 | reverse complement strand
TGAACCGCCCCGGGTTTGATGCACACCCGGTTACTGGTGTGCCACCGGTTGAGCGTCGGCTTGTTGATCGTAGTAGGTGGTCTCGTACTCGGCTGGTGGGATGCGGCCGAGGCGGTGCATGAGCCTGCTGGTGTTGTACCAGTGCACCCAGTCGGCGGTGAGTAGCTCCACGTCGGCCAGCCGGTGCAGCGGGCCGCATCGAAACGGCGCGTCATCGCGGACGGCTTCGGTCTTGTAGAGCCCGATAGTGGTCTCGGCCAGGGCGTTGTCGTAGGCGTCGCCGACCGAGCCGATCGATGCCACCAGCCCAGACAGCGACAGGGTCTCCCCGAAGCGCACCGACGTGTATTGCGAACCCGCATCCGAATGATGAATCGTGCTGCCCGACAACGGATTGCCCTCACGCTTGCGCAGTTCGGCGGCATGGCGGATCGCTCGGCGCACGAAGACGTCGGTCTTGGATGTTGAGCACGTCCAGCCCACGATCCGCCCGGCGTAGGCATCGATGGCGAACGCGGTGTAGACGAACACGCCGCTGGCCAGTCGCACGTAGGTGAAGTCGGCAACCAGCAGCATGTTGGGGGCCGCCACACCGAACTTGCGGTCGACCAGGTCAGGGGCTCGGCCCGCGGCCGGATCGGCGATCGTGGTGCGGACCTTCTTACGGCGCCGCACGCCTTGCCACCCGTTGGCCCGCATGAGGCGCTCCACGGTGCAGCGGGCCACCTCGATGCCCTGGCGTTGCAGGTGAGCCCACATCTTGACCACGCCGTACAACGACTCCGGGGCCCGGCGGCCCTGCTCGTCGGGCTCGTAGTAGCCGGCTAGCACCTCAGTGATGACGGTGTCCCACAACTCCCGTGCTGACGGGGGTCGGGTCAGCCAGGCGTAGAAGGTTCTCGGGGCGATCGCACAGCCGTGCTCGGTGAGCACGCGGCAGATCGGAGCGACCCCGAACCGAGCACGATGCTCGGCAATGAACCCACAGATCAACGGCGTCGCGGGTCGCTCTCCCGCGCGAAGAAACTCGTTGCCGCCTTGAGGATCTCGACGGTCTCCTCTAGCTCACGGTTCTTGCGTTTGAGCTCCCGCAACTCGCGCACCGTGTCGGTGGGCACCCCGTCGCGGACCCCGGTGTCGACCTCGGCCTGGTTGACCCACCGGCGCAGCGTTTCGTAGGACACCCCCAAACGCTTGGCGACCGCCACGATGCAGGCCGTCCGGGTGTCGTACTCCTGCTCATGGTCGATGACCAACCGCACCGCCCGGGCCCTGAACTCCTCGTCGTACTTCTTCGGCATGATGCGAACTACCTTCCCTTGAAAGAAGGTGTGCATCAAACCCGGGGCGGTTCAG
>NZ_JCALCW010000078.1:0-1403 GCF_059812545.1 Mycobacterium sp. NGS50 | reverse complement strand
CGCCGATGATCGTCAGATAGCGATGTGGGTGGCGGTAGCAGACCTCGTCGACGCCGATGCGATACAGGGTGTCGAGCCGGCGGGTGTCGAGCAGCTCAGCGACGCCGCGGTTGATGATCGCGGTGACGGTTTCCCAGCCACAGCGCATCAGCGTGGCCACCGTGGTGCGGTCGGTGCGCTGGGCCAGCCACAGCACCGTGTCTTCGAAATCGCGGGTATGCCGAGCCCCTGGCCGCGCCCAGGGCAGTTCTTCGGTGCGCACGCCGCACTGCGGGCAGTCCACCCGACGGATCGCATAGACCAGCCACAACCGGTGAGTGCCCAGGTCAAGGTGTCGCCAGCGACGCTCGCGGCGGTCATAGAACGCCGAGCACAGCATCCCGCACGGGCAGCGCAGCAGCCGCGCACGCGGCCGCAGGGTCACCTCGACATCGTGGCTTGTGATCATGACATCGCTGACCGATGCCCCGGGAATCTGCAGCAGGCGGTTAAATGCAGTGGAGACGCGCACGTCGGTGTCCTTGCGGTTGAGGTTGGTGTGGTAACCCCGAAACCTAGAGCCACACCGCGTGCGCGTCCCTCATTTCACCGAAGAGACGCCGAACCCCGCTCCCTACAACCGAATACCGCCCTGAACAGCGGAAAGGCGCCCACGAAAACCCGTGGAGCGCCACATGCGTTCGAATAGCGGAGAAGAAGTCGACGACGTGTTCGACGCCCTGGCGGCGGGCCTGGACCGGGCGCTGGAAATGGATCTCGAGGGGTTGGCGCCGCGAGAGCTGATCGCGCTACTGCGCCGCGCCGAGACGCTGCGGCGCCGCCTTGCGGTGCTCGAGCATCCGGTCATCAACGCACTGGCCACGGCTGACCCGGTCGAGGTGGGCGGCAAGCTGCGTGCGGTGTTAGCCGAGGAACTACGCATCACCGGCGCCGAGGCGGGCCGCCGGATCACCGATGCCGCCGCGTTGGGGCCGCGGCGCACCCTGACCGGGCAGCCGCTGGACCCGGTGTTCCCGGCCGCGGCCGCCGCGCAACGCAGCGGAGCCATCAGTACCGCCCACATTCAGGTGATCCGCGCGTTTTTCACCTATCTGCCCGACACGATCGAGCCCGACACGCTGCGCATCGCCGAACAACAGCTCACCGCCTACGCCACCGGACACCGCCCCGAGGAACTCACCGCATTCGCCCAGGAACTCGCCGACTATCTACATCCCGACGGCAACTAATCCGAGCAGGAACGCACCGTCCGCCGCGGCATCCGGCTGGGCCGCCAGGACCGTGACGGGATGACCCCGATCAGCGGATACCTCGATCCCCAAGCCCGCGCGAGCTGGGATGCGGTGCTGGCCCGCTGGGCCGCCCCGGGCATGTGCAATCCCGACGACTTGGCCCCGTGCACC
>NZ_JCALCW010000077.1:0-1448 GCF_059812545.1 Mycobacterium sp. NGS50 | reverse complement strand
TCCGAGAGGTGATGCATAGCCGTTTGAGGCGAATTCGGTGATCCTATGCTGCCAAGAAAAGCCTCTAGCGAGTTCACACACGGCCCGTACCCCAAACCGACACAGGTGGTCAGGTAGAGAATACCAAGGCGTACGAGATAACTATGGTTAAGGAACTCGGCAAAATGCCCCCGTAACTTCGGGAGAAGGGGGACCGGACTATCGTGAACACCCTTGCGGTGGGAGCGGGATCCGGTCGCAGAAACCAGTGAGAAGCGACTGTTTACTAAAAACACAGGTCCGTGCGAAGTCGCAAGACGATGTATACGGACTGACGCCTGCCCGGTGCTGGAAGGTTAAGAGGACCGGTTAACCCCCTCGGGGGTGAAGCTGAGAATTTAAGCCCCAGTAAACGGCGGTGGTAACTATAACCATCCTAAGGTAGCGAAATTCCTTGTCGGGTAAGTTCCGACCTGCACGAATGGCGTAACGACTTCTCAACTGTCTCAACCATAGACTCGGCGAAATTGCACTACGAGTAAAGATGCTCGTTACGCGCGGCAGGACGAAAAGACCCCGGGACCTTCACTACAACTTGGTATTGATGTTCGATACGGTTTGTGTAGGATAGGTGGGAGACTGTGAAACCAGAACGCCAGTTTTGGTGGAGTCGTTGTTGAAATACCACTCTGATCGTATTGGACCTCTAACGTCGAACCGTATATCCGGTTCACGGACAGTGCCTGGCGGGTAGTTTAACTGGGGCGGTTGCCTCCCAAAATGTAACGGAGGCGCCCAAAGGTTCCCTCAACCTGGACGGCAATCAGGTGTCGAGTGCAAGTGCACAAGGGAGCTTGACTGCGAGACGTACATGTCAAGCAGGGACGAAAGTCGGGACTAGTGATCCGGCACCCCCGAGTGGAAGGGGTGTCGCTCAACGGATAAAAGGTACCCCGGGGATAACAGGCTGATCTTCCCCAAGAGTCCATATCGACGGGATGGTTTGGCACCTCGATGTCGGCTCGTCGCATCCTGGGGCTGGAGCAGGTCCCAAGGGTTGGGCTGTTCGCCCATTAAAGCGGCACGCGAGCTGGGTTTAGAACGTCGTGAGACAGTTCGGTCTCTATCCGCCGCGCGCGTCAGAATCTTGAGGAAACCTGTCCCTAGTACGAGAGGACCGGGACGGACGAACCTCTGGTCCACCAGTTGTCCCACCAGGGGCACCGCTGGATAGCCACGTTCGGACAGGATAACCGCTGAAAGCATCTAAGCGGGAAACCTTCTCCAAGACCAGGATTCTCACCCTCTAGGAGGGATAAGGCC
Organism: Mycobacterium sp. NGS50; assembly: GCF_059812545.1. NCBI lineage: Bacteria > Bacillati > Actinomycetota > Actinomycetes > Mycobacteriales > Mycobacteriaceae > Mycobacterium > Mycobacterium sp. NGS50. Next base: position 146 of record NZ_JCALCW010000077.1, on the reverse strand, counting down.
CCCCGCAGACCACGGGATCGATAGACCAGACCTACAAGCCCAGCAATGAGCTCAGGGAACTGGCACTAACCGGCCGAAAACTTACCAACACACCTCGCAACCACACCACAAAAACCACACCCCACCACCAAACACAACCAACGGTG
>NZ_JCALCW010000076.1:0-1580 GCF_059812545.1 Mycobacterium sp. NGS50 | reverse complement strand
AGACGCAAAAGAAGGGGATGGGCGCTGGCGCGTCCGCTCGCGGTGGATGAGAATCGGGTGGGTGCGTTGCGTTGCTGACGTCGAAGGCACTTGGCTGTGTGTGGCCGTGCAAAAGAATGACGCCGGAGCCCTCCGCCTGCGGGTGTCCCCCCGTTGCTGCTGTGAGTGCGAGTACCAGTCTCTTAGTTAATTTTTGAGGGCTCTGCAATGCAGCGCACGCTTTGTTGGCTGCGACCCTGCGCCGGAAAGGGGCTGGTGGGATGCAGATTCTCTATGAGTGGTGTGCCGGTATTGATATCGGCAAGGACATCATCGCGGTAGCGGTGCGTGTACCGGGTGAGGGTCCCGACGGGCGTAAGACGATCAAGCGCACGTTCAAGACCTTCTATGGTGTGCTGCGGGAGTGCGCGCGGTGGCTAAGTGGCCACGGTGTGACGCATGTGGCGATGGAGGCAACCGGGATCTACTCGATGCCGGTTTATCACGCGCTGCTCGAACACGGCGAGTTCGAGGTGCTGGTCTGCAATGCCGGGCATGCCAAGAACGTGCCGGGCCGCAAGACCGATCTCTCGGATGCCGAATGGTTGGCGCATCTGCTCGAATGCGGGCTGCTGCGGGGTTCGTTCATTCCACCGGCCGAGATCAAAGCCGTGCGCGACGTGATCCGTTACCGCCGCAAGCTCGTTGAGCACCGCACCTCAGAGCAGCAGCGGCTGGGCAATGTGCTCCAAGACGCCGGGATCAAAGCCGACAGTGTGGCGTCGTCGGTCACCACCAAATCGGTGCGGGCGATGGTCGAGGCGCTCATCGACGGTGAACGTCGCCCCAAGGTGCTCGCCGAGATGTCCAAAGGCAGCATGCGTTCGAAGATCCCGGATCTGCAGCGGGCACTGGAGGGCCGCTTTGATGACCATCACGCGCTGATGTGTCAGCTGCACCTGCAACATCTCGACCAGCTCGATGCGATGATCAGCCGCCTCGATGAGCAGATCGAGGCGATGATGCAGCCCTTTTGTGCCCGGCGCGAGTTGATCGCGTCGATCCCGGGTATCGGGGCCCATGCCTCAGCGGTGATCATCTCCGAGATCAGCGCCGAGCCCGCGGCATGGTTCCCTACCGCCGAGCATTTGGCTTCCTGGGTCGGGCTGTGTCCGGGTAATCATGAATCTGCCGGCAAGCGACATCACGGTGCACGCCGCAAAGGCAACCCATATCTGCAGTCGGTGCTGGTCGAGTGCGCGTGGGCCGCGGTACGCGGCGATGGTTACCTACGCGAGTTCTACCGCCACCAGGTCCGCAAGTTCGGCGGGTTCCGCAGCCCCGCCGCGAAAAAGAAGGCCATTATCGCCGTCGCTCACAAGCTGATCGTGATCGTCTGGCACGTGCTCGCCACCGGTGCCCTCTACCAGGATCTCGGTGCCGACTACTTCACCAAACGCATGGATCCCGAAAAGGAACGTAACCGCCTCGTCGCCAAGCTCGAAGCCCAAGGATTCAAAGTCACCCTCGAACCCGCTGCCTAGCACCCAAATACACACCGTCACGAACCGACCCGAACGCTACGACTGTCCGGGTGGGCA
>NZ_JCALCW010000075.1:0-1613 GCF_059812545.1 Mycobacterium sp. NGS50 | reverse complement strand
GACGTCTATTTCAGCCAATGTGACCCTGTCGGGTCGCCCGTTCCGGGGTGAAAATTAGTGGGTGGTCGCCTTGCGACGCCGTGCTTCTATGGTCCTTCGAGGCCGCATTTCAGCCGGGCGCTGGGATCGCGTTACGGGCCCTTCATTGTTGCCGTTCACGCGAGCACGCGGATTAGATTCTGTTGTTCCCGTTGCGATTCCACGGGCGGCCACCCCGTTAGAGATCACATCGCGTGTGTTGAACGGAGGTGAACGGCGGTGTTGAAGGAATCTCATGATGAGGAGCAGATCATCGCCCGGGTCGCGGCACTGGACATCGGCAAAGCCGAGGTGGTGTGCTGCGTGCGACTGCCCGGTACCGGCCGGGCCCGGTTGCAGGAGGTTAGCACCCATTCGACGATGACCCGGTCGTTGACCGAGCTGGCCAACCGGCTCGTGGAACTCGGTATCGAACGGGTGGTGATGGAGGCCACCAGCGATTACTGGAAGCCAGTGTTCTACCTGTTGGAGGCCCATGGGCTAGACCCGTGGCTGGTCAACGCCCGCGACGTCAAACACCTGCCGGGCCGACCCAAGACCGATGTCCTCGACGCGGTCTGGCTGTGCAAGCTCGCCGAACGCCAGATGCTGCGCGCCAGCTTCGTGCCGCCGTGGCCGATACGGCGACTACGGGATCTGACCCGCTACCGCGTCGACCTGGTCGCAGCACGGACCGCGGAGAAGAACCGGGTTGAGAAGCTCCTCGAAGACGCCTGCATCAAACTGTCGGTGGTGGCCTCCGACATCTTCGGGGTGTCCGGGCGAGCGATGATGGCGGCGTTGATCGCTGGGGAACGCGACCCCAAACAGCTCGCGCAGCTGGCGCGTGCCCAGCTGCGGCGCAAGATCGATCGCCTCGAAGAGGCCTTCAACGGCCACTTCGACGCCCATCACCGGTTCCTGCTGGCCCGGATGCTGGCCCGCATCGACGCCATCAGCGCCGACATCGACGCCATCGACGAACAGATCGAGGTGTATCTGGCCCCTTTCGCCGCGGCGGCGGCCCGTCTAGATGAGATCCCCGGCGTCGGGCCGATCGCCGCAGCCCGCATCATCGCCGAAATCGGGACCGATATGTCCCGGTTCCCCACCGCTGGCCACCTATGTTCGTGGGCGAAATTCTCGCCCGGAATCAACTCCTCAGCCGGCAAGACCAAGGGAAGCGGCTCCACCGGACACGGCAACCGCTACCTGGCCTCGGCCTTGGGCGAAGCCGCCGTCGTAGTCTCCCGAACCGACACCTTCCTCGGAGAACGCTACCGGCGCATCGCGCGACGACGCGGCAAGAAACGGGCGATCGTCGCGGTCGGACGCTCCATCCTGGTCATCATCTGGCACCTACTGACCCAAGCAGACACCCGATTCACCGACCTCGGCTCCGACCACTTCACCAAACATCGCAACCCCGACATCGTCAAACGCAACCACATCCGCCAACTCGAAGCCCTCGGCTACACCGTCACCCTCACCCCGGCAGCCTGACCACACCAGCCATCGACCCCACCGTCACCTCCACGGCCGATACCGTGCGGACCCCAAACTCAACTCACGATCATTTTCGGATTAGCAGCGCC
>NZ_JCALCW010000074.1:0-1632 GCF_059812545.1 Mycobacterium sp. NGS50 | reverse complement strand
TCGGTGACCCCAAGCTGGTGAGTGGTTGCTTGCCGGTGTTATGCGGCTTCGGTGAGTGGTTCGAGGGTGACTTTGTAGCCGAGTCGTTCCAGTTGTTTGACGGCGTTGGTCTTGGTTTTCCCGGGGTTGTGTCGGGTGTAGTAGTCCGGGCCGGGGTCTTGGTAGAAAGTGCCGTTGATCAGCATGTGGTAGGCGTCGGTAAGCATCTTGTGGGCCAGGGCGACCAGGGCGATCTGGCTGGCTGGTGAGCTGCGCCGGGCTTTGCCGTTCCGGCGTTTATGCAGGGCACGGTGGCCGCCGGCGATCCGCGCGAAGCGGGTGCTGTAATAGGTGCCGTTGCTGCGGGCCGCCGAGAGGGCCGCGATACCCAAGGCGGCCTTGAGATGCCGGTTACCGGGGCGAATCGCCGCCGATTTGATCCGGCCCGCCGATTCGTTGCAGCCGGGAACCACCCCGGCCCACGACGCGAGATGTGCGGCGCTGCCGAACACACTCATGTCGGCGCCGGTCTCGGCGATGAACACATCGGCCACGATCTGCGACCAGCCCGGGATGCTCATCAGGAGCTCCCGGACGGCACGAAAGGGGGCGATCGCCTCCTCGATACGTTCATCGAGGCGGGCGATGCCGGCGTTGTGGGCATCGATGCGATCCAGGTACAACCGCACCATGAACGCGTGATGGTCGTTGAACCGACCCCGCATCGCCTCAGTGAGCTGCGGGATCTTGTTGCGCAGCCCCCGTTTGGCCAGATCGGCCAGCGCCGCGGGATCGCGCTGGCCAGCGATGAGCGCTTCAAGCATCGCCCGCCCGGAGACCCCGACAATGTCGGAGGCCACCGCCGACAGTTTGATCCCAGAGTCTTCGAGCAGCTTCTCCAGCCGCTGGATCTCCTTGGTGCGTTCGCGGGTGATCACTGTGCGCGCCCGGGTCAGGTCCCGCAACACCCGGATCGGCTCCGGCGGCACGAACGACGCCCGCACCAGCCCGTGTGCCCCCAGATCGGCCAGCCACATCGCATCCGAGACATCGGTCTTACGCCCAGGCACATTGCGCACCGCACGGGCGTTGACCAGCATCACGTTCAGCCCCTCGTCGAGTAGGTAATAAAACGGCTTCCAATAATCCGACGTGGACTCGATCACCACACAGCTGACCTGCTCAGCGATCAGATGCTCCCGCAACGCCAAGATCTCGCCAGTGGTCGAGCCCCACGTGGTCACCGTCGTCTTGGTGCCGCACCGACCCCGCCCCTGAACCCGCACACACACCTTGACGTCCTTCTTAGAAACATCAAGACCCGCACACCGGGAATGGATCACCTCCATAATTGATCCTCCATCCTCCAGAACTGTTGATATCCAGCGTGTTCCGGGGAGAGCGGAAACAAAACAGGAGTCTCTCTCGCGTGCTCACAGGCAACAATCCACCGCCCCCGCACAACCACGGGGTGCCCTCCTGCCACCAAGCTGCTCGGCGTGCTCACCAGCAACACAGACGCAACGGGGTCAACCGAAACACCCTTAAAGCCTCGACCTACCCGACCCCCAAAGCAACCACCTCACCAGGGCGAACCCGGCGCACTAATTTTCATCCTCCACCGCGGGGCGAAACCCCCCAGATAGCTGCTCG
>NZ_JCALCW010000073.1:0-2156 GCF_059812545.1 Mycobacterium sp. NGS50 | reverse complement strand
TCTAGCTCAACGCCATCCCAGTTGGGTTTGGGGTTGACCAGGGGGATGGCCTTGGCGAGCCGAATCAGATCAGCCCTGGCCTGTCCCAACGGCGTCAGGGCCGGATTGCGCACCCGTTCTTTGGCCGTGCGGCCCTGCACAAGCACGCCGTAGTTATCGACCTCGGCGCGGGCGCGCTCGTACTGCTCAAGGGTCTGGCAGTAGATCGCCAACATGTCGTGGTCTACGAACTGCCACCGGCCCTCGGCGTGGATACGCTCGGCGTGGCGGTCCCAGGATCGGCGGCCCGCGATACCCAGCGGCATCGGAGGTTGAAATTCGGAAGTGATGACGTTTCTCCTGTGTAGCAAACTTTTGGCGAATTGGCCGAGTGGCCGAGTCGCGAGGCCCTGACCAGGCATTTTCAGCGTTTATGCAGGTCAGAGTCCTGACGGAAAACGCTTTTGGATGCAGAGACCCACAAGAGGAAGCCCGGTGAACGGTACGTGGGCGCCCGCATCCAAGATCAAAACCCACCCACCTGCGCGTTTCCAGATTCATGGACGATTGGCCGTGAAAGTGCCTGTCGAACCGCCAGCGAACATAAGCCCGGGCGTGGTAACAATGACTGTGCGTTACGCCAGCGCTGCAATCTGTAATGCGGCAGTCGATGCTGCGCCCGGTGCCACGCTGTCGCGTGCGCGCAGGCTCGCGGGGTCTGCACCGCACGCCGACGACCGCACTGCGTGCGCTGATATGGGCCTACGTGATGCCGCCCGCTGTCGTCGCGGGTGAACACCGCAAGGTCGGTCAGCCATCCGATGCCGTGCGTGGCTCTGTCGCCTATGCCGCGCTACGCCGGGGGCTTACCTCTGCACTACATGCCGCGCGTTGCGACCGGCGCGCCCAGGGGGTCACGAAAACAGGCCCGGTTGCGCAAGCCTGACCGATTGCTTGGCGGCGTGGCTGCGCAAACCGGGGTTGGCCCGTTCGCGTGCGCAGCGGATTGGCTTGGCGGATCGGATGCTGGTTGATCGGATGCCGCGCGGGGTTCTGTCTGGTGATGCCAACGGTGAACCACGGCGTGCGCTCACACGTGCTGCGCGTCGATGCCTCGGCAATTCCCTAATGCGGTAACACGCGGTTGCTCGGGTTGCTCACTGACTAACTCACACGCAACTTGTTTGTTGAGTCTGCGCGGTACGCCGAACGTCGCCGCCACCACGGCTAGGTCTCAGACGGCACGGAATGCGTCGCCGGATGGAATGACACCGCGGCAGCTGTGAACGTCGCCCAGAATCCTGCTGTAGGGGTGGGATGGCCTATCCCTGTGTCGGATTGAGGGGTCGCCGGCCGCGACGTGCGGGGGTCTCGTCGGCAAGATCGTCGGGCGGTTCGGCGTCGATGTGCAACAGGCGTTCGCGCGCTGGAGTGCCCGCGCTGATCTCGACACGAAGCCAGCCGCAGACGGTCACGGTTGGACCCTGGACGGGTGGGCGATCAGCGGGCCCCGGTCCTCGATGAACCGTGCCAGCCGGGCGCACTCCGCTTTGCCCAGCGCCACGCTTGCGCCCGGGCGATGAATCACAATCCCGCCGTCATCGCGGCGATACACCACGACAGGAACACGGCCCGGATCGGTCACTATCAGCTCGTCCATGCGCGTCAAACCATCTGGCCGGCGAAAAACCGGGGCTCTAAGTCGAGGAGCGTCACTAAGATTTGCTCGCACAACGTTTTCGCTGCCTCGTATGCAAGCGGCAGGATAAATGAGGGTTCACCGTTCGCCGGGTTAACCTTCAATCCGATGACCGGGCCTTGGTTCTTGCTTTCGTCAATCAGAATGTCAAAAGAGTCGGCAATAATGCTTGCGTAGTCTTTTCCGTGGATAACTCTGTTTCTTATTGCGGTGATGTTTTTCTCCTATTCTCTCGCGCGCGCGTTAAGTGAGTTAAGTTGCCAACCCTGTGGCTAATTTGCGCAGTACCGTTTACGCCGATGAGTTCCGGAGAGCAGTAAATGCGCTGGCCCACCAAAGTTGCCTTGGTAATTACCACGGGATTTTTTGAAAGATCAAAATTGTTGCTTGACTCGCCGACCCGGCACATGCGCCTTCTGGGCAATCTCGGTCTGGCATGTGGGTCGGTAAGGTGACGCTCGCCAGCCGGCGAGCTAGG
>NZ_JCALCW010000072.1:0-2269 GCF_059812545.1 Mycobacterium sp. NGS50 | reverse complement strand
CAGACTGACTCATAGCCCTCGAAATCGGCGTTTTTGCAAATCTGCACGTCGATTTCAGTCGGCAGTCGGGAACTTGGGCACCCGGGATGACCCGTCGCCGACCACACCGCGGCTCATCGCCGTGGTGTGGTCGCGGCTTCGCCGCTCAACACACTCCATCGCCTCAGGAATGAATGCGAGCATTCATTCCATTCGGCTCAGTCGTGTGTCCGAGGGGGGACTTGAACCCCCACGCCCATTAATAGGGCACTAGCACCTCAAGCTAGCGCGTCTGCCATTCCGCCACTCGGACCTACACCCTGCAAGGGCAGCTAAGGCTAACGGATCGGACTGCCCGGACCCAAACCTGCTGTCATGAGGAATGGTAGGAAAGGTGACTGTGAGCGTTGCCATGGACCCCCGTGATGCGGTGGTGGAGATTGTCAGCCGACTGATCCGGTTCGACACCAGCAACACCGGCGAACCCGAGACCACCCGCGGCGAGGCCGAGTGTGCCCGCTGGGTGGCGCAACAACTCGAAGAAGTCGGCTACCAAACCGAATATGTCGAATCCGGCGCCCCGGGCCGCGGCAACGTGTTCGCCCGGCTGGCCGGAGCGGACCGGACCCGGGGCGCGCTGCTGGTCCACGGCCACCTCGACGTGGTGCCGGCCGAGCCCGCGGACTGGAGCGTGCACCCGTTCTCCGGCGCCGTCGAGGACGGCTACGTGTGGGGACGCGGCGCGGTCGACATGAAGGACATGGTGGGCATGATGATCGCGGTCGCCCGCCACTTCGCCCAGACCGGCACGGTGCCGCCGCGCGACCTGGTGTTCGCCTTCCTCGCCGACGAGGAGGCCGGGGGCCGCTACGGGGGGCAGTGGCTGGTCGATCACCGCCCCGATCTGTTCGACGGCATCACCGAGGCCATCGGTGAGGTGGGCGGCTTCTCGCTGACCGTGCCGCGCCGCGACGGCGGGGAACGCCGGCTGTACCTGATCGAGACCGCCGAGAAGGGCATCCGGTGGATGCGGCTGACCGCCCGGGGGCGCGCCGGGCACGGCTCGATGGTGCACGACGACAACGCCGTCACCCTGGTCGCCGAGGCGGTGGCGCGGCTGGGCCGCCACCAGTTCCCGCTGGTCCTGACCGAATCGGTGCTGGAGTTCTTGGCCGCTGTCAGCGAGGAGACCGGGTACACCTTCGATCCGGAATCCCCTGACCTGGAGGGCGCCATCGACAAACTGGGCCCGGTGGCGCGCATCGTCAAAGCCACCCTGCGCGACACCGCCAACCCGACGATGCTGAAGGCCGGCTACAAGGCCAACGTGATCCCGGCGACCGCCGAGGCGGTCGTGGACTGCCGGATCCTGCCCGGCCGTCAGGCGGCATTCGAGGCCGAGGTCGACGCGCTGCTCGGCCCGGACGTGGTCCGCGAGTGGATCACCGAGCAGCCGCCGTATGAGACGGGCTTCGATGGTGATCTGGTCGACGCGATGAATGCCGCGCTGCTGGCCAGCGATCCCGACGCCCGCATCGTGCCCTACATGCTGTCCGGGGGGACCGACGCGAAGGCCTTCGCCCGCTTGGGGATTCGGTGCTTCGGGTTCGTACCATTGCGGCTGCCGCCGGAACTGGACTTCGCTGCGTTGTTCCACGGCGTCGACGAACGGGTACCCGTGGACGCACTCAAGTTCGGCACCGGGGTGCTGCAGTATTTTCTGACTCATTGTTGACGACGAGAGGATCAAGATGACCACATCGCCCGACCCGTACGCCGCCCTGCCGCAGCTGCCGTCGTTCACGCTGACTTCTCAGTCGGTCACCGACGGGCAGCCCCTGGGCGCCGCCCAGGTCAGCGGCATCATGGGTGCCGGAGGCCAGGACAACAGCCCGCAGCTGAGCTGGTCGGGATTCCCCGAGCAGACCCGCAGCTTCGCGGTCACCGTGTATGACCCCGACGCCCCGACGCTGTCCGGGTTCTGGCACTGGGCGGTGGCCAACCTGCCGGTTGACGTCACCCAGCTGGCTGAGGGGGCCGGTGACGGCGGCGCGCTGCCCGGCGGCGCGCTGACCCTGGCGAACGACGCGGGGTTGCGGCGCTACGTGGGCGCCGCGCCGCCGGCCGGGCACGGCCCGCACCGGTACTACATCGCCGTTCACGCGGTGGATGTGGAGAAGTTGGAGCTGGGTGAGGATGCCAGCCCGGCGTATCTGGGGTTCAACCTGTTCCAGCACGCGATCGCCCGGGCCGTCATCTACGCCACCTACGAGCAGAAGTAGTTCCCCGG
>NZ_JCALCW010000071.1:0-3463 GCF_059812545.1 Mycobacterium sp. NGS50 | reverse complement strand
AGCGGATAGCGATCAGCTGCTGCGGAACTCGCTGTCGTGCAACACGATTCCAGTACGCGGCCGCGCGCATTCCCGGTTGGCGCAGGTCAACGCGACCATGTAGGCGTCGTTGTCTTCGTCGAGAAACAGGAACCCGAGGTGCAGGGCGTCGCCGACGTCGAAATCTGTTCCCCCACAACTGTCGCAGTGACCGCCTTTGGCGGCGACCTGGTCGAGAACGCGTTGGCGCACAGCAGAATCAAGACCGATCAGCTCGGGACGGACGACCGTCGGCTCGGTCATCTCAGATCTCCACATCCTTGTCGTAGTGCACGTTGTCCTCGCGCCAGCCGCCCAGCCCGCGGCCGATGCCCGCGTAATCGTTGACGAACTCAATCTGGTTGATCCATTTGGCCATCTTGAATCCCACCTGGGTTTCCACCCGCAAACGCAGTGGTGCACCGTGTTTGATCGGCAGCAACTGGCCGTTCATCTCGGTGGCCAGAAGGGTTTGCGGCTTGTAGGCGAGCTCGATATCCATCACCTCGTAGAACTGGCCGCCGCCGTGCGAGCTGGGTTCGTCGCGATCATTGTCCTGCATGGTCAGAACGCAGATGTACTTTGCTTCCGGCAGCGGGCGGACCTCGGCCAGGAGGCGACTCAGGTGGATCCCGCTCCACTCGCCGATGCTGCTCCACCCCTGTACACAGTTGTGCAGCACCCGTTGGGTTTGCGGTTCTCCCAACGCTCGCAGGCCCGCCAGATCCAGCGTCACCGGGTTCTCCACCAATCCCCCGACCCGCAGCCGCCAGTCGACGAAGTTGTGCACCGCCATCACCTTGTATTCGGTGGAGCAGGGCGGCTTGCCGTTGACGCGATGCTCCTCTGACAGCTTGGAAGCCGGGTAATTCTGCCGGGAATCCAACGGGCGCAACAGCAGCAGCCGGGCTCGGGTGACGACCGCACCGAGAATGCGGTGTACCTGTGCGGGCCGGCGAAGGCTCCACTGGGTGGCCGCAACATGAACGCCGATCACCGTCGCGACGATCAGCAGCGACAGCGCCGTCGACCAATAGATGTTGCGGACCGAGCCGAAGATCATCAACGCGGTGAGTTGGCCCCAGCCCCAGAAGAAGATCATCGACAGGTGGATGACGATGAACACCAGGAATGCCACCAGGCCCAGGAAATGCAGGCTGCGGGCGCACTGACGCCCACCCCACATCCGCACGTACCAGGGGAATCGGGCTTCGATCGCCGGTGACTGGGCCGCCCCGGTCAGGATCTGGAAAGGCGCCAGCAGGAAGATCACCCCGGCGTAGGCTAACTTCTGTACCGCGTCCAGTGGTTCGCCCGGCAGCAGCGGTGGCAGATTGAACGTCATATAGGTGACGATGTCGTTGGCGGCCTCGGAGAAGATCGACCACGAGTACGGCCAGTAGCGGTGCCATTGCCCCGTGGCGAATAACAGGATGTAGTAAGACATCCCGACCAGGATCCAGCCCAGCACCGCGAAGAAATGCCAGTGCCGGCCCATCCCCAGCTGCGCGTGGCCGGGCAGGGCCACCAGCGGGTGGTAGTCCTCCTCCTCATCCAGGGTGTCGTAGAGCTTGTCGCGCGGCATCTGCTTTCTGGTGAAGCGGGCCCACTCTGTGCCCGGCTTGCTGTCGTCGTTCCAGTACAGCTTGGGGTGAGTGGACAGAATTTCGATTCCGCTGCGGATGATCAACGTCACGAACAGCAGGTTGAGCCAGTGCTCGACGCGCAACCAAGCCGGATAATCCAGTGCCGTCATGCCCGCAGCCCCCGGTTAGTCCTGCCAGCCCTGCTGGCGCGGATAGGCCACGTTGATGCCGGACAACACGGTCGCGTGCAGCGCGACAAACGCCGCCGCGAAAACCATGGCGAAGGTTCCGGGCGCGACATCCCAGCGTCCGGTCAGCGTGTCCAGCGCGGGCAGGCCCACCACCCGACTGACCAGGTAGATGCCCAGGAACAGTAGGCAGACGGCGCTGCCCAGGTACCAACCCCATAACGTCGCCGCCGTTGCGGCGGCAGCTATCAGGCAGCACGCGGTCAGCGCGACAACATACCCGGCGAAGTAGGTCGGCGGGGCCGCGCCGGTAGCCAGGACATACCCGTGGAAGGCGACGATTCCCAGCAGCAGCGCCACGCCCACCGCGGTCACCGTGCGTGGCAGGTTGAACGCCACCCAACCGTTCAAGGTGAGCAGTGGTGACGACCAGATGCGCCGCCATGCTCGGATGACCACCGTGCCCACGACTGCCTGATACCCCGGCGAGCCGGACAGCAAACCCGGTCCGATGCCACGCGCATATGCACGCCGCTCGGCGGGTAGTCAGCCGAAATGGCCATTACTACCGGCACTCCCGTTGCCATCGACGCCGTCGACGCGACCGCATACACCATCCCGACCGACGCGCCCGAATCCGACGGCACCCTTTCATGGGATACGACCACGATGGTATTGGTGACCGCGCGCGCCGACGGCATCATGGGTGTCGGCTACACCTATGCGGGTACCGCGGTGGCGACCGTGGTTCGCGACAAGATCGCGCAGGCGGTCGTCGGCGGCGACGCCCTGGCACCCCCTGCCCGATGGGCCGATATGCTGCATGCCATCCGCAACCTGGGCCGGCCGGGTGTCGTTGCCGAGGCCGTCGCTGCCGTCGATATCGCATTGTGGGATCTACGTTCTCGGCTGCTGAACGAACCGCTGACCGTCGCCCTCGGACCGGTCCGCGACAGCACCCCGATCTACGGCAGCGGCGGGTTCACGTCTTACGACAATGCGGCGTTGCAGTCCCAGCTCAGCGGATGGGTGGGCGCCGGGATACCCCGCGTCAAGATGAAAGTCGGCCGAAACCCCGAGGTCGACACCGCCCGGATCGCCGCGGCGCGCGCCGCCGTCGGGTCGGGAACCGAGCTCTACGTCGATGCGAACGGCGCCTACACGCGCAAGCAGGCACGATGGTGGGCCAACCGCTTCGCCGATCACGATGTCCGATGGTTCGAGGAGCCCGTCACCTCGGACGACCTGGCGGGACTGCACCAACTCTGTGTACAGGGGCCGGCGGGAATGGATATCGCTGCCGGCGAATACGGTTATGACCTGCCTTACTTCCAGCGGATGCTGGATGCCGGCGCGGTGGACTGCCTGCAGGCCGACGTGACCCGTTGCCTCGGGATCACCGGTGTGCTCAAGGTCGCCGCGCTGTGTGATGCGCGCAGCATCGACCTGTCGCTGCACTGCGCCCCCCAGATCAGCGCCCACGTCGGCACCGCGGTCTGGCATCTGCGGCATCTGGAGTACTTCCACGACCACATACGCATCGAAGGCCTCGCGTTCGACAACGTGCTCACGCCGCAAGCCGGCGGCGTGCTGCGACCGAATCGCACCGTGGCCGGGCACGGGCTCATCGTCAAATATCCTGACCTCGAACCATTTCGGGTTGGTTGACCG
>NZ_JCALCW010000070.1:0-3787 GCF_059812545.1 Mycobacterium sp. NGS50 | reverse complement strand
CCCCGCCAACTGCACAGCCGGGGACACAATCACAGGCAACGGCACCACCACCGGCGTAACCGCGAACAGGCTGGCGCCGGCGATCGCCACACCAGCGGTGGCGTACGGGCGAAGAGTGGCGTGCAAGAGAACTCCTTGGCGTATGGGCGTATTGACTGCTGACAGTGAGTGCCAGCGATGAACCTAACTGAGCGGCGACTGAGTGTCTCTCACAATTTGCCGCCTTCCGCGAAACCGTCGCCGGTTGCCGCTTTGCGATCTGACGCTGAATGTTGACCTGTGCTGTGGCACTACGCATTTCGCCGCTTCGCACGTCTGTCCGGATCGAGCCGATTATTCCAAGCGGTAATTACCCCTGGGTAACTGGTTACGCACTGGCAGGCGGCTGTTGGTGGCGAAATGCCTGGCTCACAACCGATACGGCCGCTAACCAGGCGTGCGCGTTGTGAGCAACATGATGTGCAGAACTGTGTTGATGTCGGCCTCGGCGCTACCGCGCGGCGTTATGCGACTGGCGCCAAATGAGATTGGGCGTTCATCAATCAGTGGGCCGACCAGCGAGGTCCACGGTCAGCCGGTGCGCCGTGCGGTGCTGGCTGAGACACCCGCGGATGGATTCCGGGTTTGCCGGTCGATAGATGGACGGGTCGGCGGACTGACCCGGCGGCATGCGTCCCCGAGGGCAATGGCCTGCTGGTGAGAGAGCGGATCCAGGTAGGTTCTGCGAATCTCGTTGGCGTAGGTGGCAAGTGCGGGCTCCAGGCGCGCACGCCCGAGCGCGGTGACGGTGGCGACCACCCTGCGCCGGTCCCCCGTCCCCGGGCCACGGTGCACCAAGCCTTGGCCCTGCAACCGTGTGACCTGCTGGGTGACCCGGCTGGGCGTTAGAACGAGGGCATCACCGAGCACGCTCATCGGTGCCGACCCTCTTGGTGATTTGGCGAGCACATCCAGCAGCAAGACGTCGATCATGGTGAGCTGGTGGACCTCCACCAGGCGGTCGTTGACGGCGGTGAACACCGCTGTCGACGACTCCAGGAACTGATGCCAGCAACTTTTCCCGGCGTCGTCGACCCCGGGCAATTGGCACGTCGGTGCTTCTGGAAAGGTTTGGCCTCCCATCGCGCGGAATGCTACCGGACCGGGTCGTCGGTTGATACGAAAATTGACGACGGCGGAGAATCTCGGATTCCGGGCCACACTACCGGCGTCCCTTTGAGGGGATTGGGGTAGCGCCAACACAATTCCCTTCTCATCTCGCATGCGCAGCGGTTGAGGATAATTCGCGGAATCCTTTCTCGGTTACTGCCTCGTCAATTCGGCGTCCGGCTGTAGTCCGGTCGCCGGTCCGTTGGTGAGCGTCTGGGTGCACTATTGGCCGGGTTGTCCGGCTGCGCCGTCGGTGCCGGTTTGGCCGTCGGGGTTTCCGGTGCCGCCTGCGCCTCCGGCACCGCCGGTGCCGGCCGCGCCGCCCGCACCGGTGGCACCGTTGGTCCCGTTGGTGCTGGTGCCACCCGCGCCGCCGACCGCGCCGTTGCCGCCGGTTCCGCCGTTGCCGCCGTCGCCGCCAGGCAGGGTGTTGCCGTCGGCGTCGGTTCCGCCGTTGCCACCCTTGCTGCCGGCGCCGCCGGTGCCGCCCTTGCCACCGGTTCCGCCGGTTCCGCCGTTACCCGATTCCGCGTTACCTCCGGCGCCGCCCTGGCCGCCGTTGCCGGCGGCGCCGCCGTCGTGGCCGGCACCGCCGGGCCCGTGTGCGGGGCTGGTCGTGGGCCCGCCGACGGAGCCGGTGCCGCCCTGGCCGCCAGTACCGCCATTGCCAGCGTTGACGCTGCCGACCGCGTTGCCGCCGGCACCGCCCGCGCCTCCGTCGCCGCTGGCACCCACCGTGCCGCCTCCGCCGGCGCCGCCGTTGCCGCCGTTTCCGCCGTGGCTGGGGCCAGCGCCGTAGGGGTTGTCGGTGGGCATAGTCACACCGCCGCTGTCCCCGCCGTTACCGCCGGCACCGCCGGTGCCGGCGGTGCCGCCGCCGGTCCCGGTGGTCGCGGGGATGGATGCGGTGCCGCCGGCGCCGCCGGCGCCTCCGTTGCCTCCGGTTGCGGTGCCGTAGCCGCCGGCGCCGCCGTCGCCGCCGTCGCCGGCGGCATATCCGGCGGTCATGTTTCCGCCTCTGCCGCCGTTGCCTCCGTTACCGCCGATGCTGATGGTGTTGGGGCCGGTTGCGCCGTCACCGCCCTTACCTCCGGCACCGCCGACGGGAGAATCGCCCTCACGGGAACCACCGGCGGTCCCCCCGTTGCCGCCGTTGCCGCCGTGGCTCCAGATGGTGCCGGTGCCGTCGTCCCAGCCGGTGCTGTTGCCGCCATTTCCTCCGTTGCTGGCGGCGCCTGCGGTCGCGCCGCCGCCACCGGCAAAGGAGGAGGAACTGCCGCCGTTACCGCCGGCGTAGGTGCCGACACCGCCGTCACCGCCGGTGCCTCCGTCACCCCCGTCCCCGGCTTGGCTGCTTCCGCCGCGGCCGGGGGCTCCGCCGTTGCCGCCGATGGTCTTGACGGTGGGATCGTCGGTGGCGCCGTTGCCGCCGTGGCCACCGTTGCCGCCGACGCCGCCATCGCCGTCAACAGCTGAACCACCGTTCCTGCCGCCGCCGCCATTGCCGGCCTGGCCGGCGGTGGCGTCACCGCCGTTGCCGCCGCTGCCGCCGACGCCGCCGTCGTTGTCGCCCTGGGAGTTGCCGCCGTAATCTCCGTCGCCGCCGTTGCCGCCGTTGAGCCCGTTTCCGCCGTGTCCGCCGTCGCCGCCGTTGCCGCCGATGTAGCCGCTGCCGGCGACGTTGCCGCCGCTGCCGTCACCGCCGTCGCCGAGGTAGTTTCCGTTGGCATCCTGGTAGGCGTCGCCACCATTGCCGCCGCCACCGGTGTCACCGCCGTTACCGAGCCGCCCGACATTCCCATACATCGGGCTGGTGTAGATGGAGGAGCCGCGTTCACCGCCGGCGCCGCCGGCACCCCCGCCGCCGGCGTAGCTGCCGTCGCCGCCGTTGTAGTGGTCGGCGGTGCCGGTGGCGCCGTTGCCGCCGGCACCGGACGCGCCGCCGTTGCCGCCGTTTCCGCCGTTGCCGAACATGAAGCTGCTGCGTCCGCCAGCCCCGCCGGAGCCGCCGTTGCCGCCCATTGCGCCGTTGCCGTCGCCGCCGCCCGCGAAAGTGCCTGCGGCGCCGGCTAGCCCGGCCGCCCCGTTGCCGCCAACCCCGCCGTTGCCGAGGAACCACCCCGACGCGTCGCCGCCGGCCCCGCCGTTTCCGCCGTTGCCGCCGGCTTCTACTGCGGCCCCGCCAGCCCCGCCGTCACCGCCGTTGCCCATCCAGGTGGCGCCGGCGCCGCCGTCCCCGCCGTTGGCGCCCGCACCGCCGTCCCCGCCGGCCCCGCCGTCACCGAGCCAACCCGGTGCGTTGCCGCCGGCACCGCCGGCGATGCCGGCTTGATCGGAGTCCCAGCCGTCTCCGCCGTCACCGAACCACAACCCGCCGGCCCCGCCGTCCGGGGTTTCGGCGGTGCCATCGGCACCGTCACCAATAAGGAACTGGCCCGCTGAGGTGTTGATCCAGCCGTTGACCATTTCACCGAGGTCGCTGTTGATCCAGCTCTCCATGGCGGTATGCATCGGGGTGTAGATCCACTGGTCGAGCATGCTGGTCCAGTCGAGCGGGTCACCGAACGCCAAGGGTTCGGCGGCCCCGGCTGCCGGGGTCAGCCAGTCCAGGTCCAGGCTTGCCGCCGGGTCGACGGCC
>NZ_JCALCW010000007.1:0-166326 GCF_059812545.1 Mycobacterium sp. NGS50 | reverse complement strand
CACGCGGTTTAGGGCACCTTTGCGTCTGCTCGCCGGGGTGGCCGGGCCGCCGCCACGCATCACCTAAGAGGATTGACGTGTCAGTCATATATTGATAAGTTTTCCGAGGCACGCGAATTGTGATGCAGCACACACCGCCAAGTGATCCAATGGAGCTCCGGTCGGCCCGCAGGCAGAACCACCGCGACTTCCGGGTTCAGGCCGTCCTACGAAGGAGGGTTGCGGGTTGAGTTCAGCCGTCCGCGCGTCCACCGCGGCTGATTCCGGGGCCGGATCAGACGCCGCGGAGCCCACCCCTGCGGCCGAGCCGACCAGCGGGAAACCGGTCCTGCAGCTCTCGTCTTCGATGCACGCTCCGCTCCCGAGCCGGGTGGCCGGGATGCTCGGCACCCCATTGCGTTACGGACTTCGTCAGACCGACTCCTCGCTGCAGACCCTGGGCCGGTTCTTCGAGCTGGCGGCGCAAGCGATCGCCTACCTGGCCGGGGATCTGGTGCGGTTACGCCACCCGTGGCGCGACACCGTCAACCAGGCCTGGTTCGTGGTCAGCGTCACCGCGATACCGGCGCTGTTGGTGTCGGTCCCGTTCGGGGTGATCGTCGCGGTGCAGGTGGGCAGCATCATCCAGCAGGTGGGCGCGACGTCGATCTCGGGTGCAGCCGGCGGCCTGGGCGTGATCCGTCAGGGCGCGCCGATGGTGGCCGCGCTGCTGCTGGGCGGTGCGGCCGGTTCGGCGGTGACCACCGATCTGGGGGCGCGCAGCATCCGTGAGGAGGTCGACGCGCTGCGGGTGATGGGTATCGACCCGGTGCAGCGGCTGGTCACTCCCCGGCTGGCCGCGATCGTCTTCGTCGCGCCGGTGCTGTGCGTGTTCATCATCTTCATGGGCCTGGCCGCCGGCTACCTGATCAACGTCGGCTATCAATCCGGCACCCCGGGCAGCTATCTCGCCTCGTTCGCATCGTTCGCCAGCGTCGCCGACGTCGGGGTCGCGTTGCTCAAGACCTGGCTGTTCGGTCTGATCGTGATCCTGATCGCCTGCCAGCGCGGCCTGGAAGCCAAGGGTGGCGCACGTGGCGTGGCCGACGCCGTCAACGCCGCCGTGGTCCTCGGCGTGGTCTCGGTGTTCGTCCTCAACCTGGTGATCACCCAACTGGTCACCATGTTCATGCCGACGCGGGTGGGCTGATGGCCACCCCATCGCGTCATCTACCGCACGGGCTGGGCCTGCCGGTGCGGGCGTCGAGTGCCACGGTCGACGCCGCCGGCTCGGTACTGGAACGGCTCGGCCATCAGGCCACCTTCCTCATCGAGGTGCTCGGCGCCGTCCCGCGCACCCTCACCCATTACCGGCGCCAGACCGGCGCCCTGCTGGTCGACATGATCTGGGGCAACGGGTCGCTCATCGTCGGCGGCGGCACCATCGGCGTGCTGGTGTTCCTCGGTGCGGCGGTCGGCGGCTCGGTCGGCGTCGAGGGCTACGCCGCCCTGGACATGGTCGGGATGGGGCCGCTGACCGGGTTCGTCTCGGCCTATGCCAACACCCGGGAGATGGCACCGATGATCGCGGCGATCGGGTTCGCCGCACAGGCCGGCACCCGGATGACCGCCGAGATCGGGGCGATGCGGATCTCCGAGGAAATCGATGCCCTTGAGGCCCAGGCCATCCGGTCGATCCCGTTCGTGGTCACCACCCGGGTGATCGCCGGGATGATCACCATCGTGCCGCTGTACGTGCTGACGTTGATCCTGAGCTACCTGTCCTGCGCCCTGGTGGTCAACGTGCTGCACGGCCAGTCATCGGGCACCTACTACCACTACTTCGACGCCTTCATCCAGCCGTCCGACGTGGTGTTCTCGCTGATCAAGGCGGCCGTCTTCGTCACGCTGATCATCGCCATCCACGGCTATCAGGGCTACTACGCCAGCGGCGGGCCCGAGGGGGTCGGCGCGGCCTCCGGCCGGGCCATCCGCGCCAGCCTGATCACCGTCGTCCTGGCCGACATGGTGCTGACCCTGCTGTTCTGGGGCAACAACCCCGGCGTGCAGATCTCGGGATAACCGATGCCGGCCATTCATGATCCCAGCGGGCGAACGTCCAGCCGCCGAGCGTTACGCATTCGCGGCGTGATCGTCGCCGCTGCACTGGCGATTACCGGCAGCCTGCTCTACCAGCTGGCCATCGGCAGCTACACCGACACGTTCCGGCTCACCGTGGTGACCAACGCGATCGGCGAGGGCCTGATGCCCGGCGCCGAGGTGAAATTCCACGGCCTGACCATCGGATCGGTCAAGACCCTGGAATCCATCGGCTACAACCGCCAGCAGATGACGGTGGAACTCGACCCGCGGCAGGCCAAAGCGTTGACCGCCGACACCCGGGCGCAGTTCACCTCGTCGAATGTATTCGGCAGTGCCGCCGTTGAACTCCTCAGCAGCGGCACCGGCACACCGCTGTCCCCCAACCAGACGCTGGTGATGAGCACCGAGGCGCAGGCGGCCTCGATCACCGGGCTGCTGCGGCACGGCGACCGGCTCGGTCAGATCGTCGACTCGCCGGAGTTCACCCACCTGGTCGAGACACTGCGCCGGCACTCGGATCTGACCGAGCCGGTGGCCCGCTCCAGCTTCGATCTGGCCAAGATCCTCGCCGACGCCCAAACCGTGCCGTTCTCGGCGTCGCTGGCGGTGATCTCGTCGTTCGTCACCGGCGTCAACGATTTCGTCCCATTGGTCGGTCTGGTCAACAACCTGCTCGACGGGTTGGATTTTCTCGTCGAACCCGGCGGCGCCGAGCGCACGAATGTGGTGCTGCAACAGATCGGCCAGTTGCTGAGCGACGCCGGTCAGATCGTGGTCCGCAACAAGCCCTGGCTGTCCCCGCTGATCACCGGGATCACCAACACCAGCGTGCCGCTGATGTTCACGCTGGGAAGCCTGGCGCCGGCCTACGATCGGCTGTCCGGTCTGCTGGACCGTACCAGCGCGGCGTTTCCGTTCGTCGACAACAAAGTTCGGATGCAGATCGAAGTCACGATCGACACCGTGCCGGGGCTCGCGGCGGCGCTGCCCGACACCGTCCCGGGACCGGGCGGCCCCCGATGAGGTCGGTGTCCAGATCGGTGCTGTGGCTGACGGTTTTCGTCGCTGTCGCCGCGGCGTGTGCGCTGGTGGTGCTGACCGCGTTGCGCAGCCCGATCAGCGGGGCGGTGTCGCGGTACACCGCCACCTTCTCCGACGTGTCCGGGCTCTTCGTCGGTGACGACGTCCGGATCTCCGGTGTGCAGGTCGGCAAGGTGGACACCGTGCGGCTGGACGGACGCGTCGCCAAGGTCGACTTCAGCGTGCTCGCCGAGCATCCGCTCTTTGCCAACACGGTGGCCGCGGTGCGCTACCAGAACCTGCTCGGGCAGCGCTACGTGGAACTCATGCACCCGGACACACCCGGCGCCGGGCTCCCGCCCGGCGGGCTCATCCCGCTGGGACACACCATTCCGTCGTTCGATGTGGCCAAGCTGTTCAACGGATTCCGGCCGATCTTCGCCACCCTGGATCCCGCCCAGTTCAATCTGTTCGGCGAGAATCTGCTGCGGCTGATCCAGGGCGATGAAACCGGCATCGGTCCGGTACTGCGCGACCTCGACACGATCGCCAAGCTGGCCGTCGACCGGCAGAGCGTCATCACCGTGCTGCTGCGCAATCTGTCGCAGGTGTCAGCGGACCTGGGCGGCAAATCCGCGCCGCTGTTCCACCTGATCGCGGTACTCAACGACGTGCTGGGCAAGTTCACGTCCAAAGCCCAGGAGTTCGCCACCTCCGTTGACACCGAGTTGCCGCTGCTGCGCAACCTGATGCACGTGTTGCAGTATGTCGAGCGCACCTTCGACGGCAGCACCGTCCCGACCTACGACTTGATGAGCCGGATGTTCCCGCAGACCCCGACCATCATCTCGGGTCTGTCGCTGGTGCCGTCGCTGATCCAGGGCATGCGCCAGTCGTTGGTCGATGACGAATCCGCGGCGCCCGGTACCGCGACCTACGTCTGCTCGCACGGCGAAGTCACCCTGCCCGGGATCGGGCAGGTGTCGTTCGCGCAACAGGATCTGGTGATCTGCAAATGATTCCGCTCGGCAAACGACAACACAAGCGGGTGCTCGACGAGGGCGCCCGGGCCGCCCGCAGCCGGCGCTACGGCATCATCGGTCTCACCGTCATCCTCGCCGCGCTGACAACGACGGGGCTGGCCTACGTCGCCCCGATCGGGCAGTCCGGCTACACCGCGCACCTCAGCAATTCCGGCGGGGTTCGCTCCGGCGACGAGGTGCGCATCGCCGGCGTACCGGTCGGCAAGGTCACCGGCGTCCGACTGGCCCGCACCGTCGTCGAGATGACCTTCGACGTCAACCGCTCCATTCCGGTCGGCTCCGAGTCCACCCTCGACATCAAACTGCTCACCCCGCTGGGCGGCCACTATGTGGCATTGGATCCGCAGGGCGGCACACCGCTGGGACACAACGTGATTCCGCCGCAACGGGTGACCACACCGTTCGAGATCAACGACATCATCCAAACCGCAACCCCACTGGTCAAAGAGGTCGACGGCGATGTCATCCACGACACCTTCACCCAGGTTGCCAACGCCGCCAACCACTATCCCAACGCGCTGCGCGACATCATCCGCTCCGCCGACGAGTTGACCACCGCGTTGCAGCGCAGCACCATCGACTTCCACCGCGGTCTGGATTTCACCAACAACACTCTGGGTGCGATGGTCGACGGCCGGCAGCAACTGGTGGACCTGGCCGAACGATTCGCCCGAATCGGCACCATGTACACCTCGAAAGCCGTTGATATCGTCGAGTTCTTCACCCTGCTCGACGAACTCGCCCGCATCATCGATCGTGCCATCACGTTCTACGGGCGAGAAGTGATGCCGGTCGTCAACGGCCTCGACGACATCTTCGACACCCTGTTCGCCCATCCCGACCGGTTGGGCAAGGCCGCCATCGAGCTGGGCCAGATCCTGCAGATCGTCTGGCCGATGCTGAGCGGAAACGGGGTAGTCTTCGATCAACACACCCGGCTGGCGCCCGGCCAGGACCTGTGTCTGCCCAACATCATGAAGCACTGTTGATATGAAACGAAACCGGTTGCGCGCTCGGGCGACGCTGCTCATCACCCTGACGGTGGTGGTCGTGATCGCGGCGATCGCGGTCTGCGCCACCCAGTACGTCGTGTCCAGGGTCAACGAGACACGCGCGCTCTGCGCGGAATTCACCGACGCGGTTGGGCTGTACCCGGGCAACAAGGTGACGTTGCTGGGGATGGAGGTCGGCAAGGTCACCGCCATCAGCAACAAACCCGATCACGTGCAGGTCGACTTCAGCGTGCGCACCGACCTCGACCTGCCCGCCGACGTGGGCGCGGTCACCTACTCGCAGTCGATCGTCACCGACCGGCACGTCGAGCTCACCAAGCCGTATGACAGTGGCCCCAAGTTCTCCGGCCCGGCCTGCATCAAGCTGGAATCCACCAAGACGCCGATCGGTGTCAGCCAAACCTTCACGGCGCTGGGCGAACTCACCGACGCCATTCTCGGACCCGACAAGGGACAGGATCCCGCCCGGGCGCCCGGTGTCCAGGCGATCAACGACAGCATCCGGGCGGCGAGCCGCTCACTGGCCGACACCGGGCCCGGTCTCAACCAGACGCTGCGTGATCTGGTCGCCATGCTCGGCGACCCCTACAAGGCGGACGCCGACTACCGCAAACTGTTCGAGAACTCCCAGATCATCTCCGCAGGTTTCCTGAAGCACTGGGACACCTTCAGCACCGTCGCGCAAACCCTGCCCGGCACCGCGGCGTTGATCGAGGGATTGTCGGACAACTTCGCCGGTGCACTGCACCACGTGGTGCATCTGCTGCCGATTCTGGTCGAGGCGTTGAACCGGTTCGCTCCGCGGGCCTATCACAACATCAACGACAAGCTGATCCCCTGGATCCGGGACCTGCTCAACGCCTACACCCCGCACATCCTCGGGATCATCAACTCGTGGCCGCAGTTCTCCACCTGGCTCTCCGACATCTACGAGCCGGCCTGGGGCACCAACAGCGTCACGTATATCCCGCCGCAGGTGGCGATTTCGCCGTCGCAGGTCGGTGCCATCTGCGACAAGCTGCGCGAGCGCAACACCCCGGGCAGCGCGGCCGCCTGCGCGGCCGGCACCGGCTCGGATCCGGTCACGCTGGGTTTGACCGACCTCATCCTGGGAGCGGCGCTGTCATGACCCGCCGAGTGTCTGCCGTGCTGAGCGCCGTGTTGATCGCGTGTTCGGCGGCGTGTTCGCTGGACCCGACCCGGCTGCCGGTGCCGGGCGCCTACACCCCGGACAACGCCTACACCATCAGCATCGAGTTCTCCAGTGTGCTGAACGTGCCGGCCCGGGCGAAGGTGGACTTCGGCGGCGTCCAGGTCGGGGTGCTGGATTCGGTGCGGTTGGTGGGCAACACGGCGGTGGCGTCCGTCGAGGTGTCCGGCGGGGTGAAACTGCCCCGCAACACCCGCGCCGAGTTGCGTCAGGCCACCGTCCTGGGCGACATCTACATCGCGCTGTTGCCGCCGGACACTGCGTCGGCCGCCGTGCTGGGCAACGGCGACACCATCCCGCTGGGCAACACCGTGCCCGCCGACAATGTCGAGGATGTGCTGCGGTCG
Source organism: Mycobacterium sp. NGS50 (assembly GCF_059812545.1). Taxonomy (NCBI): domain Bacteria; kingdom Bacillati; phylum Actinomycetota; class Actinomycetes; order Mycobacteriales; family Mycobacteriaceae; genus Mycobacterium; species Mycobacterium sp. NGS50. The sequence continues at coordinate 159,611 of NZ_JCALCW010000007.1, read as the reverse complement.
ACGTCGAACCTGGTGGCCGGCGGCACGATCAGCACGCTGCAGCAAACCGTGATCAACCTCAACAAGGCGTTTCCGAAGGATCCCGCCGAGCTGACCCGCATTCAGCACAAGCTGTCCGGCGTGCTCAACGACCTCGCGGTCAACCAGGCCACCATCAACGGCATCTTGGCGAGCATGCAGACCATCAGCGACAGCCTGGTGGTCAACACCGCTACCTTCGACCGGTTGGTCACCGAGGGTCCGCCCAAACTGACCGGCTTGTCCAGCGTGACGCTGAACATCATCGCGCTGCTGGTGGATTTCCAGGACCTCGGCCGCGCCGGTGGAGAACTGGTGGATCCGATCGCCCCGGACATCATCCAGATGCTGTCCTACGTCACGCCGTTCATCGGCTCGGTGGCAACCGTGGACACCACCATCCCGGTGATCGCCGACAAGGTGATCGCGCTGGTCCGCGACAAACTCGTCCCGTTCTTCGGCAACGGCGGCCCGAAGTACACCGTCACCGAACTGCATCCACCGACCGGGCGCGAAGGTGTGGACCCCGCCGACAAGGCCGATGCGGCGGTGCAGGCGATGCGCGCGATGGGACTGCTGCCATGAAGCTCAACGCCGGAACAACTTTGGCGGTGCTGGCCATCCTGACCGTGCTCGGCGCCGGTTACATGTCGTTCGGCGTGCTCGACATGGGGCCGACCAAACAGGTCACCCGGCTCACCCTCATGCTGGACTCGTCCGGCGGCCTGCTGCAGACGTCCCACGTGACGATGCGCGGCATCAAAGTGGGCCGGGTCAGCGGTATTCAAGCCGCCCCGCACGGTTTGGCGGTGTCGATCACCCTGGACCGCGACCATCCGGTTCCCGCCGACAGCGCGATCAGCGTGGAGAGCCTCTCGGTGGCCGGCGAACAGTACATCGACTTCAAACCCAGGCTGATCAAACCCCCCTATTTCAGCGACGGCACGGTGATCCCGGCCGATCGGGTCGCGCCCCGGGTGACGGTCAGCGACCTGCTCGCCCGCGCGAACGCACTGTTCTCGGCGGTCAATCCCGCCGACATCCACACCATCGTCGCCAACGCCTCCCAGGCACTGGCCGGCAACGACGCCACCCTGGATTCGCTGGCCACTACCGCCGGGCTGGCCGCCAAAGTCGTGCAGGACGACAAGCATCTGCTCGCGGCGCTGTTCGGCGACCTGTCCACCCTGACCACCGGGATGGGTCGGCTCGACATCGGATCGGTGTTCAGCCAGACCGGCACACTGCTGCCCAGCGCGGTGCCGGCGTTCATCAGGCTGATTCACGAATTCGACGAACTCTCCCACAGCGGCCACGACGTCTTCGGCCAGGGCGATGCGGCCGGCACTCTGATCGCCAAACTCGACGAGTACATCGAGATGCTGTCGGTCCCGTTGGGAACCTTCGCCGAGGCGCTGGAGCCGGCGACCGCGCCGCTGCGCCCGCTGCGGGTCGACGCCGGGCATTGGCTCGACTTCTGGGAATCGACCTTCAACGACAGCGGCGGGGTCCGCATCCAACTCAACGTCCCGGAATGGCACCAACCGTGAACCGCAACGCAGCAAAGGGAACCGACATGAGCGACACCGACACCGCCGAATCAGCCGAGGCCGAGGTCACCGAAACGGCCGACACCTCAGATGACGCCACGACCCCCGACCCGCCGGTCGAATCGGGGCAGCGACGGCTGCGGGTGGCGGCTGCCGTGATCGCGGCGGTGGCCGTCGCCGCGGGTGCGGTGTTCGGCTACCTCAAGTACCGCGGTGTGTCCGACGACCTGACCGCGCTGCGTCAGGCCCAGAGCGACCGCGACACCGCGGCGCAGGTGGCCCGCGACTACGCCACCAAGTCGTTGACGTACAGCTTCGAAGACCCCGACGCCTTCTTTCGCGCCGTCGAAGACGGTGTGGCACAACCACTCAAGGACAAGTACGTCGATGTCACCGACGTTCTCAAACAGCTCGTCGTGGACGGGCAGCTGACGTCCAGCGGGGAGGTGCTGGCCACCGACGCGACCGCGGTGCCCGACGGCGGGTACCAGGTGGTGGTGTCGGCGACCCAGACCACCCGCAATCTGCAACGCCCGACACCGCGGGTGTCGGTCATCCTGCTGCAGATCACCGTCAACAAGGTCGGCGGCGGCTGGCAGGTTTCCGATATTCGCCGCGCCAACACCGGCGGGCAGGCCTCCGACCAGCTGCCCGGCCCCGGCCCGCTCGCCGGTGAACCGGCCCCGAAACGGTAGCCGGCCGTGAAGCGGCTTCCCCCGCTGGTCGCCGCGGCCACGGTGGCCGCCACGGTGCTGTGCGCTCCGGCTGCCACGGCCGAGCCGGCGCTGCCGTCATGTCCACGGCCGGCCGCGTTGATCAATCCCAAAGCGCGCTCGCCGCACACCGATTGCCGGATGCGCTCTGATGGCCTGGACTTCGCCGTGTCGTACTGGACGCTGCCCGAGCTGCCGGGGCCGCGGGCGGTGAAGGTCACCGTGACCGATGACTCCGGCGAGGTGGTGCAAACCATCGACGAACTGTTGGAGCCGTCCAGCCCGGGTCCGGTCGGCTGGCAGGACGTGGACGCCGACGGCCGCGAGGAGTTGATCATTCCGATCGGGCAGCACTTTTTCAACGGCAGCCCGAACACCCGGTTCTCGGTGTGGCGTGCCCCGGGCGACCGCAGCCATTTCGAGCGCACCCAGATGCTCGGGCAGGCGCTGTATCCCAGCGGCGACGGGTATCTGGTGACCAACGGCGGCGCCGTCGACAGTCGCGATCTCACCTTCTACCTGCCGACCGGTGCCGGCTACACCCTGGTGGTGGTGTTGACCATCGAAGCCGAGCAGGTGGACCCGAACACGCACCGGGTGTTGACGGTGAACTGCCGTGCGCATCAGGAGGATGGCCTGCACGCCGTCGACATGGACGTCTATCAGGCCGAGGACACGTTCTGCGTGTCACCGGCCGCCAACGCCATCTGGCCCGACGCCCAGCGGGTCACGATCCGGCCCTGGCCGCGCTGGGGAAGTTAGGTGGCCCTACCTCGAACCCTGCTGGCCGGCACCGTCGTTGCGGTGTCGCTGCTGAGTGCGCCGGCGGCCGTGGCCGACGATCCAGAATGCGACATCATCACACCGGCCGCTGACCAGCTTGAGCTGGCGTTCAATCGGATTCAGCCCGGTATCGTCGCACCACCGGGGACCGAGGGCAGCATTGTCAATGCGGCGCGGCCGCTGTTCGGGCTGATCAGCCCGGCCGCGGTCGACCTGCGGCTGTGGTCGAGCACGCTGGCCGCCGAGGTCAATCGCACCAATCCGTACCGGCCGGCCGGCCCGGGCCAGATCGCCGATGATCTTCGGCAGGCCCGACAGCAGCTGGCCGCCGCCCGGCAGTACTGCGGCTAACGAAGGCGTTGCCCCCGCGCCGAACGTGCACTGAGGGCGGGATTTTGGCCGAAACCCCGGCCTCAGTGCACACTCGGCGCACACTAGCGACGGCGCGCAGGCCGGCGCGCCTTGTCGGCCACCGCCACGATGTAATCCGAGTAGATCCCGTTGATCCGGAAACCCAGCGGCGTGAAGCTGTACCGCAGTAGCGGGTTGACGTGTCGCATGTCGGGGTCACGCAGCCTCCGGTGCAGGAACCGGCCCAGCGGCGGGTACACGTCGTCGGTGATCGGCCAGGCCCGGGCTTCGTCGAACCCGACCGCACGCAGCAGATCGCGATAGCCGGCCACATCGACCGCGGCGCGCTGGGCCCGCGGTGCTGCCGCCCGCCAGCCCCGCCGCGCCACCTCGGCACGAGCCCAGCCGTTGAGGGCGGAGCGCTTCGGGACGATGTCGGCGGTCACCAACCGGCCGCCGGGCTTCAGCACCCGCAGCGCCTCGGCGAAGAACTCGAGCCGAGACGGGAAGTGAAACGCCGACTCCAGGGCGACCACCTTGGTGCACGATTCGTCGTCCTGAGGCAGCTCGGTGGCCGACGCATGCACGTAGTCGATGCGCTTGGCCAGCCCGGCGTCGCTGACCCGACGAGTCGCGATGGCGATCTGTTCTTCGGCCAGGTTGACGCCGGTGATCCGTTTGGGGCCGAACTCGTTGGCCCACAGGATGTCCTGGTCTCCGTAGCCGCAGCCACAGTCGACGACGATGTCTGACTTGCCGAACTCGGCGCTTTGCGCCACCAACCTGGCCAGGTCCCTGCTCGCCTCGTCCAGCGTGGCCGGACGGTTCTTCCAATAGCCGAAGTTGATGAACAACGACTCCTCGCCGAACAGGTTCTGGGTGCCGACGATGTCGTAGATCTGTCCGGTCTTCGGGCCCTCGGAGGGCGACAGCGCGATGCGCATGGCCTGACCCCACTCCCCGGTCCAGCGCCTGAGCCGCGCGGCCGGCGACTCGTGTGGGATGTGGCGTGGCATGGTGACCAACCCGGTCTCCTCTGAACTCGAGATAGCGAACGGACGGCCTATCCGGCCGCTCCGGCCCAGTCCGGCACCCGCAGCCGCGCCCTGGACGTCAGGCCCAGCAGTTCGGCGGTGACGGCGTCGGCACGCTCATACGGCAGGAAATGACCCGCGCCGGGGAATACCACCAGCCGGCCGTGCGGCAGGGCCGCGACGATCCGCCGAGCGTGCGCCGGCGAGGTCAGCCAGTCCCGGGTACCCGCCATCACCACCACATCCAGGTCGGCGAAATCCGCCACCACGTCATACCGGTTGTGTTGCAGGATCGACCGCCCCAGCGCGGCCACCGCGCGGGGGTCGCTGAGTGCACCCTGCAGTACCGCGCGGTTCAGGTCGTGGCGATGCGGCGACTTCCCGAACGCGCCCCGCGCGCCCTGCCGCAGCAGCCACAGCGGCCGGCTCGGCATCGCGGTGCGCGCCGCCACCGCCAACGCGATGTCGAGCAGGCGCTCCGATCCGGTGATCCGCCGCAGCGTGCCGAGCAGGTCCCCGGCACTGGTCGCGACGAACGCCGCCCCGGCCGCGCGCTGCGCGACGAGTTCCGGGTGGCGCTGCGCCAAACCCAGCAGCGTCATCCCGCCCAGGGAATGCCCGCCGAACACGATCGGCCCGGTGGGCACCAAGGTTGCGACCACCGCGGCCAGGTCATCGGCGAGCCGTTCGATGGAGGCGGTCGGCACCCGAGCCGAATTCCCGTGGCCCCGATGGTCGTAGGCGATCACCCGCAACGTCGGGTCGCTGTGGACCAACAGGGTGGCGACGTCTTCCCAGATCCGGCTGGACAGGGTCCAGCCGTGGCTGAGCACCACGCTCACCTCGGCCTGCCCCGAGCCCCATTCGGCGACCTCCAACCAGGCATCGTCGAGCGCCAACCGTGAGCGGCGGCACACCACGTCCGCCGGACCCGAACCCATCGCCTGGCCTACTTGCTCTTCGCGGGCACCGGCTCCGCGTCGGCCGGGTGGCCGGGACCGCCGGCCAGCAGTCGCGAATCGGCGAGCCTGCCCAGGAATTGGGTCCCGAGCTTCTCCATGGCGCCCACCGAGAACGGCCGCGTCATAGTCCGATTGATGCCGGGGGCGATGCGCAGCATGAAATACCCCAGCCAGGCTTCGGTGCGTACCGGAACCACCGCGAGGTCGAAGCGCACCGCACGGACCGCGGCGCGGGCCACCAGGTCGGGGCTCATCGGCGAGAACGGCAACTTCTCGGCGAAGTCCTGCAGTTGCCGCAGCACCTGCTTGCCCTGGGTCATCAACTCCTGATCGACACCGACGGTGACCGCATGGGAACCGATGTTGGTGTTGATCACGCCCGGGCAGATTGCGCTGACCCCGATACCCTCGGGTCCCAGCTCCAGCCGCAGGCATTCGGTCAGCATCTTGACGCCCGCCTTGGACACCGAGTAGGCGGACATCACCGGTGTCGGTGTCAGCGCGGCAGCCGACGCGATGTTCACGATGTGCCCGCCGGCGCCGCGTTCCACCATCTGGGCGCCGAACACGCGGCACCCGTGGATCACGCCCATCAGGTTGACGGATAGCTGGCGGTCCCAGTCCGCCGGGCTGAGCGCCAGAAACGGTCCGCCCACCACCATGCCGGCGTTGTTGACCAGCACGTCGGCGTAGCCGTGATCGGCCAGCACCGCGCGGGCGAAGGTCTCCCAGTCCTCGGGGTCGGTGACATCCAGGCGCGCCGCCGAGGCACGGTGCCCGTTGCCGTGGATGATCGCCGTGGTCGCCTGGGCAGATTCCAGGTCGATGTCGGAGGCCACCACATGCGCGCCGAGCTTGGCGAACCTGATCGCGGTCGCCCGGCCGATGCCGCTGCCGGCGCCGGTCACCACCACCAGGCGAGGCCGTAACCCGTTGAGCTTCACGCGTTCTCCTTTGCTTCGGTGATCAGTGCACCGGACCGGACCGGCCCGGCGGTGTAGCGGTAGACGTCGAGGTCGTAATGCCGGTTCTGCCAGTACATTTCTCCGTGCGTGGACGGGCGGAACGGCGAGTCGCCATGGTTGTCCAGGTAGTAGGTGTTGGACCCGTCGCAGGTCGGGGTGAACAGGAAGTTGCGCTCCTGGCGTTTGAGACAGTTACGGAAGTACTCGTCGTGCGCCTCTTGCCGGATCTCACACACCGTGGCACCGCGCCGCTTGGACTCGGCGATGGCCCGGCTCAGGTGCGCCGAGGTCGCCTCGATCATCCACAGATAGGAGCCCAGCACGAAACCGTAGGGCCCGGTGATGGCGAAGGCGTTCGGAAAACCGGGAATCGAAACACCCTGATAGGACTGGTATCTCTGCTCATCCCAGAACTGGCCGAGCTCGACTCCGCCGCGGCCGAACACCGGGAACGGTGGGACCGACCCTTTGGCCCACAGCTTGAAGCCGGTCGCGCAGATCAGCACATCGACCTGGTGCTCGGTTCCGTCGGCGGTGCGCACCCCGGTTTCGGTGATGCACTCGATGCTGTCGGTGACCAGGCTGACGTCGTCGCGGTTGAACGTCCGCAGGTAGTCGTTGGACATCGACGGGCGCTTGCAGCCCAGGCCGTAGCGCGGGATCAGCTTCTCCCGGGTGATCGGGTCACGAACCTGGCTGCGCATCCAGCCGCGCACCGGCACCTCGAACAGCTTGCGGCTCACCGTGGTCAGCCACGGCGGTCCGACCAGCATCCCGCTCATCCCGACCTCGGTCGCCAGGGTTCCGGCCAGGCGGATGGCCGAGCGCAGCGGGCGGCGACCCATGATCCAGCGCCCGACCCCACGCATCTCGGCGTCCCCCTTGGGGAACACCCAGATCGGTGTGCGCTGGAAGACGCTCAGGTGCTGTACCTCGTCGACGATGGCCGGCACCAGCTGCAACGACGTCGCGCCGGTGCCGATGACGGCGACCCGCTTGCCGGCCAACTCAACGTCGTGATCCCACAGCGCGGTGTGCATGAGGGTGCCGGCGAAGTCGTCGACGCCGGGAATGTCGGGCATTTTGGGACGTTCCAGGCCACCCACCGCCAGCACCACGTAGCGGCCGGTGATCTGCTCACCACCATCGGTGCTCAACCGCCACATGCTGTTGACCTCATCGAAGGTCGCCGAGGTGATCGTGGTGTTGAGCCGCAACTTCTCCCGCAGCCCGTATTTGTCCACCACGTCGTTGGCGTAGCCGCGCAACTCCTCCCCCGGGGCGAACAGCCGCGACCAGTCGCCGCGCTGCTCGTAGGAGAAGCTGTAGATGAACGCCGGGATATCCACGGCCACACCGGGATAGGTGTTCGCATGCCACGTTCCGCCGACCTGGTCCCATTTGTCCAGGATGACGAAATCGTGGACGCCCTGGCGCTGCAACGCGATGCCGGCGCCGATACCGCCGAACCCGGCACCGACGATGAGGACCTCGTGGTCGGGTGTCACCCGCTCCGCGGTGGCAGACGATTCGGCATCAATGGTGGTAGTCACCGTGGCCTACTTGAGGTGTCCCACGAGCGAGCCCTGCGCGCCGAAGAGTTCCTGGCGCCACAGCCGCACCAACGCGTCGGTGTCCACGTCGTCGGGATGGAAGCCGGGCCGCATGTACACCCGCAGATCACCCATCAGCCCCTTGACCAGCGGGCCGCGGAAGATGCCGATGGTCTGGCGCAGCACCTTGACCGGGCGCCAGCCCTGCGGGTCGGTCATGATGGACAGCAAGGTCCCGAACGTCACAACCGGGATCGTCAGGGTGTACATCACCGCCATCACCCCGATACGCAGCCACTCCGGGCCGCCGACGCTCCGATACACGTCGAATGCCACCGACTTGTGCTCCAATTCCTCGGTCGCGTGCCAGTTCAACAGGTTCCAGACCTCGGGATCCCCGGGGATCGCTTGGATCTCCTCACGGCCCAGCACCCGCTCGGCGAGGGTCGCGGTGTAGTGCTCGGCAGCGGCGGTCATCGCCAGATGCGCCAGGGCCGGGGCACGGTTCTCGATCCGCTGCACCAGGCGCTCCCGGCGGGAGTCGCGGTCGAACATGAACAGCCGGACGAACGGGTAGCCCATCTCGATGAGCTTCTCGTTGAGGCGGCGGTGTTCTTGACCGTGCACCGATTCCTGCCCGATGAAGCCCGCCACCCGCTTCTTCAACACCGGGTCGCTCACCTTGTCCGCCAGCCGGCGCACCGATCGGATGAACGACTCCTCCCCCGGCGGGAACGCGGCCGACAACACCGCCACGAAATGACTGAACGCGATGTCGCCCTCCACGAAATGGTGGCTCATCGGTTCGGGGTCGCCGAAGCGGAACCGGATGCGGCGGACCTTCGGGTACAGGTCCACCGGCGCCTTGCCGTTCGTGCTGACTGCCTGGCTCGCAACCATCTCAGCTATCTCCTTTGAAAAGTGGGTTATTTCAGGTGATCGACGAGGGCGCCGTCGGCGCCGAACAGCTGCTGCTGCCAGTGCTCCAGCAGCGGCTCGGTGTCGATGTCGTCGGGATGGAAGCCCGGTTTGAGGTACTTCACCAGCTCGGCGCCCAACCCCTTGAATATCGGGCCGCGGGACAGCGCGTACGCCTCGCGGATCAGCCGCAGCGGCTGGCGTCGGGCACGGGGGTCTTGGGACAGTGAGAACGCCAGCGAAATGGCGGTGATCGGCAGGGTGGTGGCGAACATGATCGCCATCACCGCGATCCGCACCCGTTCGGAGCCGTCCATCGCGCGGTAGACGTCGAACGCGACGGATTTGTGTTCCAACTCCTCCAAGGCGTGCCAATTCAACAGGTTCCACACCTCGGCGTCACCGGGGATCGCTTGGAGTTCGTCGCTGGACAGCACCCGCTGAGCCAGGACCGCGGTGTAATGCTCGGCCGCGGCCGTCATCGCCAGGTGCACGTGGGCACCCACCCGCTCTTCGGTACGCATCACCCGTTGCTTGGCGGTATTCGAATCCCACCATCGGATCGGGTAGCCCAGCTCGACGAGCTTTTCGTTGAGTTGGCGGTGCTGCTGGCCGTGCATGGATTCCTGGCCGATGAACCCGGCTACCCGCCTCCTCAGCACCGGATCGGTGACGTTGTCGGCGAATCGGCGCACCGACCGGATGAACGACTCCTCGCCCGGCGGAAACGCCCCGGACAGGCCGGCCACGAAATGGCTGAACACCATGTCGTCGTCGACGAAATACTTGCCCGCCGAGGCATCCTCGCCGAAACGGAACCGGATCCGTCTGGTCTTCGGATAGCTGGCCACCTGGTTCGCCATCGCGGATTCCTTTCTCGAACGATCAGTAACTAGTACTTGAAGTACTAGGTGACTGTCGTCACAGTAACGCGGTCCGAGAGTGCGGCGCAAGCATGTTCCAATTTTCGGACTGATATGTCACTCTGTCAAGGGTCGCCGCGCGCCACCCCCTTGACAAGCCCCGATGCACCTTGCTGAGATGCCCAGTACTAGATACCAGCGGTATCAAATAACCGGTGATCAGCTGGAGGAGGACACCATGACCACAGCGCAGAAGACGCCCGCCGACCCTGCTACCCGCCACGCTCGGCGGATCGTGCACAACGGCGACGTCGAGATCGCGGTCTACGAGCAGGGAAACCGGGATGGCGAGACGCTGCTGCTGCTGCACGGATTCCCGGACTCGCATCACATGTGGGACGGCGTGACACCGTTTCTGACGGAGCGTTTTCACGTGGTGAGCGTGGACAACCGCGGCCACGGGCAGTCGAGCAACCCGAAAAGCTACCGCGAGTTCACGGTGGCGTCGCTGGCGAGCGACTACCGCGCCGTGATCGAGGCGGTCAGCCCCGCCAAACCCGTGCATGTGCTGGCCCACGACTGGGGCAGCGTGGCGATGTGGGAACTGGTCTGCGATGACGCCGCCCAGCACCGGATCGCGTCGTTCACCTCGGTCGCCGGCCCCAGCGTCGCGCACCTGGGGATGTGGGCGCGCGGCCGGCTGGCCAAGCCGACCCCGAAGAACCTCGGCTCGGTGCTCGCCCAATTGGCGTCGTTGGGGTACATGTTCGTCGCCGCGGTGCCCTGGCTGCCGAAGGTCGCCCTGGGCCTGGTCGCCCGCCCAGAACGCTGGCGCGCCTTGCTGTCCCGCGCCGAGGGCGCCGATCCCGACCAGATCTTCCTGAGTCCCACCTTCGAAAAGGACCTCGCCAACGGGCTGCGGATCTACCGCGCAAATCTGTTGTCCCCGTTGCGGCGCCGGGAATGCCCGACCGAGGTCCCGGTGCAGGTGATCATCGGAACCCGCGACCCCGCCGTCCGCCAGGCCAGTTACGCCGACGAACCCCGGTGGGCGCCGAAGGTCTGGCAGCGGGTGGTCCACGGCGGGCACTGGCTGGCGTTCTCGCATCCGGAGTTGCTGGCGACCGCAACCATCGAACTCATCGACGCGACGAACGGACTACCCGCGGCGCGGGGTCTGCAGCGTTCCGAAATGACCAAGCCGCGTGCACCGTTCGACCACCAGCTGGTGGTCATCACCGGCGCCGGCAGCGGCATCGGGCGCGCAACCGCGCTGCTGCTGGCCCGCCAGGGCGGCGAGGTTGTGCTCTCCGACATCGATCTGGCCGCCGCCAAGCAGACCGCCGCGCTGATCGCCGAGGCCGGCGGCACCGCGCACCCCTACCTACTCGACGTCGCCGACGAGCAGGCCGTCCTGGACCACGCCGACGACGTCATCGCCCGCCATGGCGTGCCCGACGTGCTGATCAACAACGCGGGCGTCGGCCAGGCCGGGCGCTTCCTCGGCACCCCGTCGCAAGACTTCCGGCGCGTCCTGGACATCAATCTGTACGGCGTCATCCACGGCTGCCGTGCGTTCGCCCCGGCGATGGCGCGCCGCGGACTCGGTGGGCAGATCGTCAACCTGTCCAGCATGGCCGCCTACACACCGCAACAAGGGATGAGCGCCTACGCGACCAGCAAGTCCGCGGTGTTCATGTTCTCCGACTGCCTGCGCGCCGAACTGTCCTCGGCCCACATCGGGGTCAGCACCATCTGCCCGGGCGTGGTGCACACCAACATCGTTCGCAATTCCACCGTGTCCGGCCTGCCGCAGCAGGCCGCCGACCGCAAGCTCGCCATGGTGGACCGGGCCTACAGGTTGCGCCGCTACAGCGCCGAGAAGGTGGCCAAACAGATCGTGGCGGCGGTGCAGAAGAACAAGTCGATCGTGCCGGTCACGCCCGAAGCGCGGGCGCAGTACCACCTCAGCCGGTTCGCGCCGGCGGTGGGGCGAATGGCCGCGCGAACCTTCTCCCTCGGTTGATCTCCCCCCGACAACGAAAGCCACCACATGACATTCACCGCGGAACCCACCGCCACCTCGCGCGCCCTGCAGCTGCTGGATCCCACCCGGTGCCGACCGGTCGGCACCGGCGGGGACGGCTACCACGACCTGCTCGGCGACAGCGCCCCACCGGTGCACAACATGGCGCAGCGACTGATGCGCACCCGCTTCTACTCCGCGGGCTATCAGATCGGGCGGCCCATCGGGCTCAAACTTGCCAGCGGGCTCAAGGCACCCGGACGCGACGCGGATCGCAGCCGGGTGTCGGGCTGGCTCGACCTTCGCCCGGGCTGCACCGTGATCGACATCGGCTGCGGTCCGGGTAATTTCACCGGCTGGTTCGGCACCCGGGTGGCACCGGACGGCCTGGCCGTCGGACTGGATGCCTCCCCGGCGATGCTACGGCGCGCGGTGGCCGACAACTCCGGGCCGGGTGTCGCCTACCTGCGCGGCGACGCCGAGAACCTGCCGTTCACCGACGCGGTAGCCGACGCCGTCAGCTGCCTGGCCGCGCTGTATCTGATCAACGACCCGTCGCGCGCGGTCGGCGAACTCATCCGGGTGCTCAAGCCCGGCGGCCGGGTGGTCATCCTGACCAGCCTGATCCCCGGCGGGTCCCGGACCGCTGTGCGCAGCACCGTGCTGGACACGCTCAGCGGCATCCGCTGGTTCGGCCGCCACGAGATCACCGATCTGCTGAGCGATTTGGGCTGTACCGGCATCGAGCAGCACATCGACGGGCTCTCGCAGATCGTCGTCGGGACGAAGCGGTAACCCGATGGCCTTCCGACCTGACGACATCCCGGATCAGCGCGGTCGCACCATCGTGATCACCGGCGCCAACGGTGGCCTGGGTGAGGTCGCCACCAGGGTGCTGGCCGGCAAGGGCGCCACCGTGGTGATGGCCTGCCGGGATACGGCGAAGGCGCAGGCCGTCGCCGATCGGATCAGCGGCGATGTCCGGGTCGCCCGCCTGGATCTCGCCGACTTGGCATCGGTGCGGGCATTCGCGGCCTGCCAGGACGACTTCGACGTGCTGATCAACAACGCCGGGCTGATGAACGTCCCGTTCAGCCGCACCACCGATGGCTTCGAAACCCAGTTCGGCGTCAACCATCTGGGGCATTTTGCGCTGACCGGGCTATTGCTGGACCGGATCACCGACCGGGTGGTGACGTTGTCCAGCATCGCGCACCGCCAGACCCCGAAGCTGTGGATCGACGACCTCAACTACCGAAACCGGCGCTACCAGCGGAATCTGGCGTACGCCCAGTCGAAGCTGGCCAACCTGATGTTCGCCCGCGAGCTGCAGCGCCGGCTGACCGAGACCGGATCGGCCACCCGGTCCTACGCCGTACACCCCGGCGTGTCGGGCACCGACTTGTTCACCCGAACGGAGACGATGCTCGACCTGGTCGCCAAACAGGGGGCCCGGCTGGTCGGCCATTCTCCGGAGGCGGCGGCGCATTCCACGCTGTTCGCGGCGACGATGCCGGCGGACCCGTCGATGTATTGGGGTCCGGCACGTTTGGGGCAGACACGCGGCCCGGTGCAGTCCTGCCCGTCGAGCCGGCTTTCGCGGCAACCGAAATTGTGGCGTCGCCTCTGGGACGAATCCGAGGAGATGACCGCTGTCCGCTACGGGTTCTGAGCCTGTCAACAGAAGGGACACCATCATGAGCGACCTCGCCGAGCAGACCCCGATACACACTCGAGCGTTGATCATCGGCACCGGATTCTCCGGTCTGGGCATGGGCATCGCACTGCAGCAGCAGGGCGTCGACTTCATCATCGTGGAGAAGGCCGGCGAGGTCGGCGGCACCTGGCGCGACAACACCTACCCGGGCTGCGCGTGCGACGTCCCCACCCACCTGTACTCGTACTCCTTTGAACCCAAGGCAGACTGGAGGCAGTTGTTCTCCTATCAGCCGGAGATCTTCGACTACCTCAAGGACATCGCCGACAAGTACGGGTTACGCCGCCACATCGACTTCAACGCCAAGGTCAACCGGGCCCATTGGGACGAGGACGACTACCGCTGGCATGTGTTCACCGACTCCGGCCGCGAGTACGTCGCGCAGTTCCTGATCTCCGGGGCCGGCGCACTGCACATCCCCAGCATTCCCGACATCGACGGTCTGGATCAATTCGGCGGTGCCGCTTTTCATTCCGCGCAGTGGAACCACGACGTCGAGCTGACCGGCAAGAAGGTCGCCGTCGTCGGGACCGGCGCCAGCGCGATCCAGCTGGTGCCCGAGATCGTCGGCCGCGTCGCCGAACTTCAGCTCTATCAGCGCACGCCGGCCTGGGTGCTGCCGCGAACCAATATCCGGTTCCCGCGTCCGCTGCGGTGGGCGTTGCAGCGGGTACCGGGCCTGCGGGCCGGGTTGCGGGCCGGTATCTACTGGGGCGCCGAGGGCGGCGCGTACGCCATGAACCGGCGGCCCGGGCTGCTCAAAGCCGTTGAAGTGCTGGGCCGCTGGTATATCCGGCGGGAGATCTCCGACCCGCAGGTGCGCCGGGCGCTCACACCGAACTACCGCGCAGGCTGCAAACGGTTGCTGGGTTCGTCGGACTACTACGCCGCGATCGAGAACCCCAAGACCAGCCTGGTCACCGAGGACATAGCCGGGGTGACCCCGGACGGCATCGTCACCGCCGACGGCACCGAACACCGGGTCGACGTCATCGTGTTCGCCACCGGATTCCACGTCACCGACTCCTACCGGTACATCAACATCAAGGGGCGCGACGGCGAGGATCTGGTGGACCGGTGGAACCGCGACGGCATCGCCGCTCACCGCGGCATCACGGTGGCCGGCATGCCGAACGCCTTCTTCCTGCTCGGACCCAACACCGGTCTGGGACACACGTCGGTGGTGTTCATGATCGAATCCCAGATCCACTACGTGGCCGAGGCGATCAAGGCCGTCGACGCGGCGCGGGCGCAGGCGCTGGCGCCGCTGCGGTCGGCGCAGGACGCCTTCAACGCGCAGGTCCAGCGCAAGCTGGCCGGCTCGGTGTGGAACACCGGCGGCTGCCAGAGCTGGTACCTCGACGAGCACGGCTACAACCGCACCGTGTGGTCCGGATTCACCTGGCGATACTGGCTGTCCACCCGCTCGGTGAAGATGCACGAATACCAGTTGACCGGCGTCAGTTCGTGACTCAGCCGTCGGACAGCGACAGCGGTTCGTCCGGGTCCAGCACCACCCCGCGCGCCTGCGCGGCCGCCGACAACGCACCCCACACGACGACGGTCATCTCGTCGATCAGCGCGCACTTGTTGATCGTCAGGTCGTTGAGCCAGCGCAGCACACCCAGCGCGACCGCCCCGAGGATGGCGTCGGCGACATACTCCAGGTTGCGCACCTCGCCGCCGCGGGACCGCAGCACGGCGGCCAGTGCCCCGGCGGTGGTGTCGGCCAGTTGCCGACCCCCGTCCAAAAGCGATGCCGCCGAGCGGTGGTCGATGAAGTGTGAGCCGACCAGGAACCGAAAGATGTTGGGCCGCTCGTCGACCAGGTCGATGTAGGCGGTCAGCGCGGAGCGGACGAATCCCTGCGCGGTACCGGTGAGATCGAAATGCGGCACCACCCGTTCGAGAATGAGCTGCTGGACCCGGGTGGCGACCGCGGCGAACAGGGTGTCCTTGTCGTTAAAGAACCGGTACAGCTTGGGTCGCGGGATGCCGGCGGATTTGAGCACGTCGTCGACGGAGAGATCCGGCCCGTATTCGTCGATGGCGCGCAACGTCGACTCGATCAGATCCGAGCGCACCGCCGCCCGGTGCTCACGCCAGCGGTCGACCCGGGCGTCGCCGGTCAGCTCGGGCAGCAACCCGCGGCCCGATGCGCTTTCAGCCGACACGGGTGCAATCGTAATCCCCGAGATGCCCTTGCAGCATCGAGCCGCGGGGCGGTGTTAGCGCTGGGTGGGAATCGTCTGGGTGGGCGCGTCGTCGGCGGTGGGGAACTCGTGCGTCGGCAGCCGGTGGGCGCCTTCCAGGTCGTCCAGGATCGCGGCCTGCGCGTTCTTGGGCAGCGTGTGCAGGATCTCGCGCACCCGCGCCTGACGACGAGCGATCCCCTGCCGCACCGGCATCCCCGGCGACGTGGTGAGCTGCGGCGGCACACCCTCGACCTCTTCGACACCGCCGTGGTGCTGACCGGCATCGAGCGCGGCCGCCTCGGCAGCCGCAGTGGCCGAGTCCTTCTCCTCGGACATACCGATCGGCCCGATACGGCGACCGTTGAGGAACTGCTTGACCGCGGGCTCCTCGCTGGTCAGCAGCACCTCACGCGGCCCGAACATGACCAGCTTCTTGCGGTAGAGCATGCCGATGTTGTCCGGCACGGTACGCACGATGTTGATGTTGTGGGTAACGATCAGCACCGTCGCGTCGATCTGCGCGTTGATGTCGATCAGCAACTGGCTCAGATACGCGGTACGGACCGGGTCCAGCCCCGAGTCCGGCTCGTCGACCAGGATGATCTGCGGGTCGAGCACCAGGGCGCGGGCCAGGCCGGCACGCTTGCGCATACCACCGGAGATCTCACCGGGGAACTTCTTCTCGTCCCCGCCCAAGCCGACCAGTTCGAGCTTCTCCATGACGATGTCACGGATCTCGCTCTCCTTCTTCTTGGTGTGCTCACGCAGCGGGAACGCGGTGTTGTCGTAGAGGTTCATCGACCCGAACAGGGCGCCGTCCTGGAACAGCACACCGAACAGGGTGCGGATCTCGTAGAGCTCTTTGGCCGAGCACTGGATGATGTCGGTGCCGTCGATGACGATCGAGCCGCGCTCGGGGCGCAGCAGACCGATCAACGACTTCAAGAACACGGACTTGCCGGTACCCGACGGGCCCAGCATGACGCTGACCTCACCGGCCGGAAGGGTCAAAGTGACGTCTTCCCAGATCCGCGCCGACCCGAAGGACTTGGTGAGCCCTTCGACCTCGATGGTGACACCCATTGGGAGTTCCTTCCAGCTACATTTGCCCAGCTACGCTTGCCCCCGCCACCTGCCTGCGCCTGTGGCCTAGGCCACTCTAGCGCACTCGGTTCGCGCGCATCACGATACCGGAATGCCTGTTGGGGACGCCTGCCCGGTCCCACTCAGTGGCAGGTGCACACAACCCCCGGGACCGCGCGGGTTCCGGGGGTTGTGTGGGAGAAAACTACTTGACGGTGACGGTGGCGCCGGCGGCCTCGAGCTTGGCCTTGGCCTCCTCGGCAGCCTCCTTGGCGACCTTCTCCAGCAGCGGCTTGGGGGCGCCGTCGACGAGGTCCTTGGCTTCCTTGAGGCCCAGGCCGGAGACGACCTCGCGCACCACCTTGATGACGCCGATCTTCTTCTCGCCGGCCGACTCGAGGATGACGTCGAACTCGCTCTGCTCCTCGGCAGCCTCAGCGGCGGCCGGGGCGGCACCGCCGGCGGCGGCGACAGCCACCGGCGCGGCGGCGGTGACCTCGAAGGTGTCCTCGAACGCCTTCACGAACTCCGAGAGCTCCAGCAGGGTCATGTCCTTGAAGACGTCGAGCAGCTCGTCGGTAGACAGTTTTGCCATGGTGTGGGTCCTTCCTGATTCCGGTTAACGGTGTGTGGGTATGGGGTTATTCGGCGTCGGCCGGGGCCTCAGCCGGGGCTTCGGAAGAGGCTTCCGCCTCGGCCGGTGCCTCCGCGGCTGCGGCCGGGGCCTCAGCCGGAGCCGCCGGTGCCTCGGCGGCCTTCTTGTCCTGCAGTGCGGCCGCGAGCCGGGCCATCTGCGACGCGGGAGCCGCGAACAGCCCCGCTGCCTTGGCCATGTTGGCCTTCATGGCGCCGGCCATCTTGGCCAGCAGCACCTCGCGCGACTCGAGGTCAGCGATGCGCTCCACCTCGCCGACGGTCAGCGGGTGACCGTCCATGTAGCCGCCCTTGATGACCAACGCCTTGTGGTCCTTGGCGAAGGTCTTGATCGCCTTGGCAGCGTCGACCGGCTCACCGTTGATGAACGCGATCGCCGTCGGTCCGACGAACAGCTCGTCGAGACCTTCGATGCCGGCCTCCGTGGCGGCCCGTCGCACCAGCGTGTTCTTGGCCACCGCGTAGTTGACCGACTCGCCCAGCGAGCGGCGCAGCTGCGCCAGGTTGGCAACCGTCAGACCGCGGTACTCGGTGATCACGGTGGCGGTCGAGGCCTTGAACTGCTCGGCGATCTCCGCAACGGCGGCGGCCTTGTCAGGCCTTGCCATGCATACCTCCTAGGGGGTCGAAAGTCCCTGCGCTTACACGTTTCTCCGCCCTGGGAATGACGAACGCCCCGACGCAGGATGCGGTCGGGGCGTCACATATGCCGGCTGATGCCGGTGCCTCGTCCTCCTGCGTGGGCCGCCGGGATATTCCCGGACCTTCAACCTTGCGGTGACCGACGGTCTTGGGTGGATCGCCGCTCACCCTACCGTGGCGGGCGCGATCAGCCAAAATCCCCGCGTTGATCCTGCGTCCACGGCGCGGTTTTCTCGCACTTTTGCGCCACCACCACAGAGTCAACGCACGGCGATGAGCAGCAGCAGGAACGCCGCGGCGACCAGCACCACCCGCAGCCAGTGCACCCGATCCCAGCGGTCCGCGGCCTCGCGGGAGACCGCGCCGGTGGTCGGCCACGCCGCGATCTGGTTGTTGATCGGCACCAGCACCGTGACCGACAGCAGCACCACCACCGCCATCAGTCCCCCGCCGATACCGACGATCCAGCGCTGCGGGCCGGCGACGACGACCGCGGTCAGCACCAGCAGGACCAGCGCGGTCGCGTACCAGAACGGCATCACCCGGCCCAGCACGCGACTGCTGTCGCTGCGGGCCGCCCGGAGGCCATCGGCGGGCAGGCGTCCGATGATCGGGTGGAAGAACGCCGCCACCGCGAACTCCGTGCCCAGCATCGGTCCGATCACCAACACCGCGAGAATCTCAACGATTTCATTCATGGCGTCTACTGTGAGCGTTATACTGACAAAAAACAAGGTACTGACAAATTAGTCAGCATGAAGGGGTTGTGGTGGCGGTATCGAAGGTCGACGTCAGCGACTGCCCGATCGACGCCGCACTGTCGGTGATCGACGGCCGCTGGAAGGGCACCATCCTGTGGCGGCTGAGCGACGGGCCGATGCGGACCGCGGAGTTGCGGCGCAGCATCCCGGGCATCACCGAGCGGATGTTGATCCGCCACCTGCACGAACTGGTCGACGACGGCATCCTGGACCGCCACGACGCCGGCACGGTGCCGCCGTGTGTGCACTATTCGCTCTCCGAGTACGGCCAGACGCTGGGCCCGGTGCTGGCCAGCCTGTGCGAGTGGGGCCGCATCCACCTTTCGCGTTGACTCTGCGCTTACGGCGCCGACTTCTCGCACTTTTGCGCCCTGGGCGCAGGGTCAACGCAGATGGGCCAGCCGGGCGGCGCCCACCAGCCCGGCGTTGCCGCCGAGCAGCGCGGGCACCACCCGCAGGTCGGCCAGAAATTCCAGGCCCGCGTGCTCGCCGAGGGCCATCCGCAGCGGGTCGAACAGCAGCGGGCCGGCCTGCGCGACGCCGCCGCCGATGGCCACCAGATCCAGATCGCACACCGCGGCGACCGAGGCGATCATGGCGGCCAGCGCGTGGGCGCCGCGCCGAAACGCCGCGACCGCGACGGCCTCCCCCGCCGCGGCGGCCACGGCCAATGCGCTCGCCTCGGGCACCCCCGACCAGCCGTTGGCCACCGCCCACCGGACCAGCGCCGGACCCGACGCGATGGCCTCCACGCAGCCGCGCCCGCCGCACGCGCAGCGCGGGCCGCTCGGGTCGACGACGACGTGGCCGACGTGGCCGGCGTTGCCGGTTCGCCCGGCGTACGGCTTGCCGTCGAGCAGCAGCCCGCCCCCCACCCCGGTGGACACCACCATGCCGAGCAGGAACCGCGCGCCGCGGCCGGCGCCGACCCAGTGTTCGCCCAGCGCCATGCACAGCCCGTCGCCGCCCAGGGTGACCGGCACCCCGGGCAGCGCGGCGGCGACCCGGTCGCGCAGCGGGAAACCGCGCCAGGATCCGATGTTGACCGGGCTGACGGTGCCGGCATGCAGATCGACGGGTCCGGCCGATCCGATGCCGGCCGCCGCGATCGGTCCCCCGCCGGCCTGCGCGGCGCCGGCGATCAGCGTCTCGACCACCGCCCACACCTGCTCGGCGTCCTGGCCCGACGGGGTGGGCCGCGTCGCGGTATAGGTCAACGCGCCGTTCGGATCGACGAGTCCGACGGCGATCTTGGTGCCGCCGATGTCCACCGCGAGGGTGAGCATCAGCGGACCTCCAGCCGCACCGCCGGCGAATAGACCAGGGTGCCGGCGCCGCCGACCCGGATCAGCGCCCACCAGGTGCCGGGGTCGGTCCACGGCGGCGGGGTGACGTCGAAGGTGAGTGCGACGCTGCCGCGGGCCGGGACCACCGCCCCCGCCGCGGGCGGCCCGGCCCACTCCCAGGTGCCCCACGGGCTGATCAGGTGCGCTTCCACCGCCAGGTCGGCGTGTGCGTCGGTGCCGACGGTGACGCCCAACCGCGCGGAGGCCCCAGCGGCCACCGTGACGTCGGCCGGGCCGTCGCGCAGATACAGCAGCCGAGCGTCGCCCGGGTCGCCGACGGTGACCACCGCGACGTCCTCGACGGGCTGCCGCCAGGCCGGCGGCACCTCCCCGGTGAGCGTCAGCCGGGCGCGGATCGGATAGCGGCCCGGCGCGGTGCCCGCCGGCACCGTGAGCGCCAGCTCACTCAGCTGGTGTCCCCCGGGGTCCAGCCGCACCGGTTGTGGATCGCGATCACCGGACCATCCGTCCGGGCAGACCAGCCTCAGCGCACCGACCAGCGGCGCGTCGGTGCAGTCGCTGGCGATGCTGATCGTCAGCGGCAGCGGTGCGCCGGGCGGCACGGCGACGCGGTGCGGATGCAGCAGGGCGACGGCCGGTTGGCCGCCCAACGGGGCCGGGCCGCGGTTGTGCAGCCAGTAGCGGGCGTACCGCGGTTGCGCGGCCTCGGCGTCGGGTGCCAGCGGCGGGCCGGGGCTGCCGACGCGTGCGACGTCCAGCCGGGTGGTCAGGGTGGCGATCTCGTAGCCGTGCAGCCGGCCGGGGTCGGGGTGCTCGCGCGGCTGTTCCAGCAGGTCCGCGCGGCCCAGCACGCGCAGCGCGCCCAGATCGGAGCCGACCGTGACGTCGGTGTCGGCGCCGCAGGTCTCCGCCAGCCGCAGGGTGGCGGTGGCCGGGTCGGCCGGCTGCGTGCTGGCGCGGGCCAGCGGATTGCCGGCCGGTTTGAGCGCGGCCAGCCGCACCGAGTCGGCGGGGGCGACGCGCAGCAGCGAACCGGTCGCCGGCAGCGACCCGGAGCCGCCGCCGATCGTCACCGCCCGCAGCGGGTCGGCGAAGGCCGCGCCGCGGGCCGGGATCCGGGCCTGCCGCCAATCGCCGTCGCCGGCCAGTAGCGCGTAGTCGAAGGTGTGCGTCCAGTGCTGCAGCTGAAAGCTGCTGCCGTCGGGTGCGGTGCGGCGCGGTTCATCGGTCCAGGCCGCCGCCGGCCAGCTGGTGCAGCACCGCAGCAGCGACGCATGCAGGGTGCCGGCCTTGTCGACGGCGAAGCCGGGCACGCCGCGGTTGACCAGCGCGACGGTGCGCGACTGGAACGGCGCCATATCGGGAGGAGCGAGCCGGGGATCCTGCCGCACCGCGATCTCGTTGTCGGCGAGCTCGTCGGCCACCCGGGTGATCTCGTCGGCCAGGGCGGCGTCGTCGCGGCCGGCGATCACCAGCACCGGCAGTGCCCGCGGGTCGCGCAGGTCCGCGCCCGGCACCCAGACCGCGGCCAGCGGGGTCGCCGCCGGCACCCAGACCCGGGCTCGGCCGTGCGCGTCCAGCTGACGCTGCAGTTCGGCGGTGTAGGCCTCGTCGGCGGCGGCCAGCACCGCGGCGGTAAACGCGTTGCGGTCCGGGCCGCCGAGTGCGATGCGGGTGTCCGGCAGGTTGGAGTCGACCTCGAGGCTGCCGTAGCGGGAGCCACCGTCCCGGGTGCTGGTGGCGGTGACGCCGGCGCGCACCAGCGCGACCATCAGCTCGCGGGTCTGCGCGGGATCGGAGGTGATCGCGGTGATTATTTCGGCCACCGACACCGCCCGGGTGCCGGAACCCACGGTGATCCGGGCCGTCGCCGACAACCCGAACCAGCGGTTGGCGGAGGTATCCAGCGTCCACGGATGCTGCGCGGTGTCCACCGAGCGGCCGCTGGGCTCGTGCAGGAGCGCGAAGCCGCGGCCGATGACGGCGTCGCTGACCTCGGCGACCGGCAGGGCGCCGGGCACCGCGCACGGCCAGCGCAGCCGCAGCAGGTGATCGGAGCCGGTGAACTCGTCGATGGTGGTGCGACAGTCGAGGCGGTCCACCCCGTGCCACAGTGTCAGCGTCTGGGTGTAGACGAGCACATCGCGGATCCGTCCGGAGACCACCAGCCGCTCGCCCAGCGGCCCGCGGTAGGCCTGCACGCTCGCGCGGGCGATCGCGGAGGTGAACAGGTTGCCGCTGGGCACCAGATGCCACGGCCCCTCACCGGAGCTCGGGTGCTTGGGGTACTCGTCGTAGACGGCGAGCTGGTTGCCCAGCGCCCCCTCGACGATCATCTCCCGGCCGTGATGCAGCCACGACGAGATGCCGCCGCCGCGGCTCGGATCGGCGCTGAGCTGGTTCTGCTCGTTGGCGATCCGGGTGCCGGGCACCGGCTGCCAGCCCTCGGCGGCAGCGGGGATCAGCCGGTAGGCGCGCCAGCCCAGCGACGGGACGTCGCGGGCCAGCCAGCTGACGGTGTGACCGTCGTGTTCGACGTGGGCCGGCAGCTCGGTGCCGTCGGGGTCGAGTACCCGCACGCCGGCATCCAGGGCGCGGTCCAGGTGCACGGTGACCACGTCGGTGCGGTCGTGTGCGATCGGGTTCCACACCACAATGCCCTCGCCGGTGTCCACCAAGGCGGATAGCGCCGCCAGCGCGGCGTCGCGGGCCGCGCCACCCAGCTGCCAGGCGTCGCGCCAGCCGGTCAGCAGGTCCAGATACACCTGGTCGGCTTCCGAACCGGTGATGGCGTCGTGATGGGCGCCGTAACACAGCTGCGTCCACGCCGTGGCCAGCGCCGCCTCCGGGTACGCCACCCCGGTGGCCAGCGCGGCGAACACCCCGAACCGCTCGGCCGCCAGGATCGCCTGCTCGGCGCTCCGGTTGGCCTGCTTGGTGTCGATATAGGAGACGTGGCAGCCGGTGTAG
This sequence comes from Mycobacterium sp. NGS50, assembly GCF_059812545.1. Taxonomy (NCBI): domain Bacteria; kingdom Bacillati; phylum Actinomycetota; class Actinomycetes; order Mycobacteriales; family Mycobacteriaceae; genus Mycobacterium; species Mycobacterium sp. NGS50. Next base: position 136,546 of record NZ_JCALCW010000007.1, on the reverse strand, counting down.
ATCGGGTTCATGTCGCGGGTCTGCGGCGACGGGCGGCCTCCCCGCTCGGCCAGCTCGGCGCGCACCGCGGCGAAGAACTCCGCGGGCAGCGCGCAGCTGAACCGCGGCCAGGTGTAGCGGGCGTTCCAGTCCCGGTGGATCGGCACGACCCAGCGATTCGGCGGGGTGAAGTCGGTGCCCACCGGCAGCAGCACGTTACGCGTCGAGGCGACCTTCTTCAGCCCCAGGAACAGCTGGTAGACGTCGGCTTCGGCGTCGGCCAGCGTCGCCTGCCCGTCCATCCACCAGCCGGCCGCGTAGTGCGCGGGCATGTAGTGGGTCAGCAGACCCCGCCCGGACGGGGCGATCCACTCGAACTCGCTGGGGAACTGCATCCGGCCCGGATCGCCGCCGCCCGCCATCGGCCCCCACTGGTGAAACGGTCCGCGAGCCCACGCGCTGGAGCTCAGCCCGGCATCGGCCGCCAGGCCGGGAAACTGCGGGTCGTGCCCGAACACGTCGAGCTGCCAGGCCGTCGCCGGACGGGCACCCATGACGTCGCGCTGAAAGCCGATACCCGCCACCAGGTTGCGGATGGTGGTCTCGGCGTCGGTGAGGTTGGTGGACGGCTCGTTGTAGGTGCCGCCCATCACCTCGACGCGGCCCGCCGCGATGAGCCGGCGCAGCTCGGCGCGGCGTTGCGGATAGCTGTCCCAGTACGGCTTGAGGTAGTCGACCTCGGCCAGGACGAACTTGTACTCCGGGTGCGCCTGCGCCCAGTCCAGGTGGGCACCCACCAGGTCGAACCCGTTGGTCTGCCGGCACGCACCCAGCGGGTTCTCGGTCCAGGCGCTGGTGTAGCCGGCCTGGGTGTTCCACCACACCGGGTCGTAGTGGAAGTGCGGAATCATGAACATCGTCCAGCCGGGTTCGGCGACGGTGAAGGTGAACGCGGTGTTGTTGGCCCGCGCGGCCCGCTGCTGGCCGGGCACCGCGCCGGCGACGACGACCGGGACCTCAACGCTGTCGCGGCCGGGCTCGGCGGTGGCCTCCCCGGATAGCCCGTCCCCGTCGATGCGGACCGGGGTCGCCCGGACGGCACCGGTGTAGCTGACCCGGACCAGCTGCAGCGGCGCGTCGGCCGGCCCGACGAACGTCTCGGTCGATTCCGCGGCGATGATCCGCATGCCACAAACCTACGGAGACCACCCCGTGGCGCGAAGACTTTCGGCGCGTGTCCGATCCCGCTGGCAGGCTCGAGTCATGACCATGCCCAGCGCGTTACTCGCCGACCAGCTCGACTGGCACTGGACCAACCAGCTGCGGCCGCGGCTGGATGGACTCACCGACGACGAATACCTGTGGCAGCCGGTGCCGGGCTGCTGGACGGTGCGCACCGACGGCATCGATTTCGCGTTCCCGCCGCCGCAGCCCGCGCCGTTCACCACCATCGCCTGGCGGATGGCCCACGTCATCGTGGGCGTGTTCGCGATGCGCAACCACCACCACTTCGCGGGGCCGCCCGCCGACTATCAGAGCTGGCCGTACGCAACCGACGCCGCCACCGCGCTGCAGCAGCTCGATGAGGCCTACGCCGGCTGGATCGCCGGGGTGCGCACGCTGGATTCGTCCGCGCTGGCCGCGCCGGTCGGCCCCCGGGAGGGGCCGTGGGCCGACCGCAGCATGGCCGAGCTGGTCCTGCACATCAACCGCGAAACCATCCATCACGGCGCGGAGATCGCGTGCCTGCGCGACCTGTACGCTCACCAACCCGATCGAAAGGACTGAAGATGCCCGGACTTGCCGCACCGGTGAGCGATGAGCGCGACGCGCTGCGTGAATTCCTGACCTATCACCAGAGCGCCTATTTCGCGGTCGCCTACGGGCTGACCGAGGAGCAGGCCCGAGCCACCCCGTCGGCCAGCGCGTTGTCCATCGGCGGTTTGGTCAAGCACGCCGCCGGGATGCAACGCATCTGGATGCACCGCGTCGCGTCCGCGCCGGCGGCACCGCCGGCCGACCCCCGGCCGCGCGAGGAGGTCGTCCGCGAATTCCAAGACCAGTTCGTGCTGCTGCCCGACGAAACCCTGGCCGGTGCGCTCGACGCGTTCGCCGCGCAGAACGCCGAGACGCTGCGCCTGTTGGCGGCCGTCGACCTCGACGCCGCGGTGCCGGTGCCGCGCGACGCACCCTGGTTTCCCGCCGACGTCGACGCCTGGACGGTGCGCTGGGTGATCCATCACGTGATCAACGAGCTCGCGCGGCACTCCGGGCACGCCGACATCATCCGGGAGAGCATCGACGGCGCCACCATGTACGAGCTGATCGCCGGGCTCGAAGGTTGGGAGCCGACAGCATGGCTCACCCCGTGGCGACCTGATAACAAGGGGTGATGCAAACCCGAACCGGCCGGGCCGGGCACGGTTCCGTCGAGTTGTTCTATGAGGACCTCGGCGACCCGGCCGACCCGCCGGTGCTGCTGATCATGGGCCTGGGTGCGCAGCTGCCGATGTGGCCCGACGGGTTCTGCGCGCGGCTGGTCGACGCCGGCTACCGGGTCATCCGCTTCGATCACCGCGACATCGGCCTGTCGGCCAAGATGCACGGCACCCGCGCCCGCGGTTCGGTGTTCTGGCGCGTGGGGCGCTATCTGTTCGGCCGACCCAGCCAGGTGCCCTACACGTTGGTCGACATGACCGACGATGCCGCCGCGCTGCTCGATCACCTGCGGATCGAGCGTGCCCATGTGGTCGGCGCGTCGATGGGCGGCATGATCGCCCAGATCCTGGCCGGCAGCCGTCCGGACCGGGTGGCGTCGCTGGGCGTCCTGATGTCGACCACCGGCAAGGCGTTCTCCTCGCCGCCCGCCTGGCGGGTGATCAAGCTGGCGTTCGGCGGGCCGGCGCACGACGCGTCGCCCGAGGAGCGGCTGGCGTTCGAGGTCCGCAACGTCGCGGTGTTCAACGGCCCCAACTTCCTGCCGCCGGAGGCCGACCTGCGCCGCCGGGTGCAGCAGCTGACCGCGCGCAGCGACTACCCGCCGGGGATGCTGCGCCAATTCGACGCCGTGCTGGGCACCGGCAGCCTGCTCAAGTACTCGCGGGCCATCACCGCCCCCACGGTGGTGCTGCACGGTTCGGCGGATCCGATGCTGCGGCCCCGCAACGGGCGCGGTGTGGCCGCCGCGATCCCCGGCGCCCGGTTTGTGCTGGTCGACGGGATGGGGCATGACCTGCCGGCGCCGGTGTGGCCGCCGATCGTGGAGGCGCTGACCGAGAACTTTGCCGCGGCCCGCGCAGGGTCCTAGCCCAGCCGCCTCATTCGTCACAGTGACCACGGCAGCCGGGACATGTGTCGATGTGCCCGGGTTCGAGCGACAATGCCGCGTTTGCGCAGGTCGCCTCCCGCGCTCATGGTCCCGGGCGCCGCTGGCGCCACAGTGGCCCCAGGCGCCACGGATTGTCGCTGGTGGGCGGCTGCCCGGCTAGCAGCGACAACGTCCCCGCGTGGCGACAACGTCCCCGAATAGCGACAACACCGCCATTTGTCGCTGTGAGCCGGGCACCCGCTAACCAGCGACAATCTGAGACGGGCGAGGCCGATGAGGCACCCGGCCGCGGGTGACGACGCCGCCGCGATACTCCCGCCGCCCACCTGGGCAGATGCGACGGTTGTCGCTCGAACCCGGGCACGCCGACACCTACTCCGGCTGGCGGGATTGGTGGGGCAGGTGGGACCAGCCCCCTCGCCGCGCATTTGCCCATGCCGGCAGTCGAATTAGCCAAAGCGGATTGGGAGTTGCCCTGCCCGATTTGGCACACTGCACTAATGAATTCGACCAACCACCGGGAGGTGGCCAAACTCGACCGGGTGCCGTTGCCGGTCGAGGCGGTCCGGATCGGTGCAACGGGCTGGCAGCTGGCCCGGGCCGGGCTGCGGGTGCTCACCAAGATTCCGGCCGGCGGGCCGCTGCAGCAGAAAGTCATCAAGGAGATCCCGCAGGCCTTCGCCGACCTGGGTCCCACCTACGTGAAATTCGGCCAGATCATCGCGTCGAGCCCCGGCGCATTCGGGGAACCGCTGTCCCGGGAATTCCGCGGCCTGCTCGACGCGGTGCCGCCGGCCGATCCCGGCGAGATCCACAAACTGTTCATCGAGGAACTCGGCGCCGAACCGCAGGACCTGTTCGCGAAATTCGACGAAACCCCGATCGCCTCGGCATCGATCGCGCAGGTGCATTTCGCCACCCTGCACAGCGGTGAAGAGGTCGTCGTCAAGATCCAGCGCCCCGGCATCCGCCGCCGGGTCGCCGCGGACCTGCAGATCCTCAAACGCTTCGCCCAGCTCGTCGAGCTGGCCAAGCTGGGCCGGCGGCTCTCGGCCCAGGACGTCGTCGCCGACTTCTCCGACAACCTGGCCGAGGAACTGGACTTCCGCATCGAGGGGCAGTCCATGCAGACCTGGGTGTCGCACCTGCACGCCTCCCCGCTGGGCCGCAGCATCAAGGTGCCCGACGTGCACTGGGACTTCACCAGTGAGCGGGTGCTGACCATGGAGCGGGTCGCCGGCATCCGCATCGACGACGCCCCCGCCATCCGCAAGGCCGGATTCGACGGCGTCGAGCTGGTCAAGGCGCTGCTGTTCTCCACGTTCGAGGGCGGCCTGCGGCACGGGCTGTTCCACGGCGACCTGCACGCCGGCAACCTGCTGGTCGACGAGGACGGACGGGTCGTTTTTCTCGACTTCGGCATCATGGGCCGCATCGACCCGCGCACCCGCTGGCTGCTGCGCGAACTGGTGTATGCGCTGCTGGTCAAGAAGGACCACGCCGCCGCCGGCAAGATCGTGGTGCTGATGGGTGCCGTGGGCACCATGAAGCCCGAGGCGCAGGCCGCCAAGGATCTCGAGGCGTTCTCCACACCGCTGACCATGAAGACCCTGGGCGACCTGTCCTACGCGGACATCGGCAAGCAGCTCGGGGCACTGGCCGACGCCTACGACGTGAAGCTGCCCCGCGAGCTGGTGCTGATCGGCAAGCAGTTCCTCTACGTCGAGCGCTACATGAAACTGCTGGCACCGAGGTGGCAGATGATGTCGGACCCGGAACTCACCGGCTACTTCGCCAACTTCATGGTCGACGTCAGCCGCGAACACCAGGCCGAACCGGAGGCTTAGGCGTTGGACATCCGCACCGGTACCGCCCGCTCGGGCGAGCTGGACATCTATTACGAGGATATGGGCGACCCCAACCATCCGGCGGTGCTGCTGATCATGGGGCTGGGCGCGCAGCTGCTGCTGTGGCGCACCGGGTTCTGCGAAAAGCTCGTCGCCCAGGGCCTGCGGGTGATCCGGTACGACAACCGCGACGTCGGGCTGTCCAGCAAGCTGGACCGTCAAAGCGCGCCCGGCTCGTTGGTTCCCCGGATGCTGCGGTCCTTTCTGGGCCGGCCCAGCGCCTCGGTGTACACCCTGGAGGACATGGCCGGTGATGCGGCCGCGCTGCTCGACCACCTGGGGATCGACCGGGCGCACATCGTCGGCGCCTCGATGGGCGGCATGATCTCGCAGGTTTTCGCCGCCCGGTTCGCCGAGCGGGCACGGTCGCTGGCCGTCATCTTCTCCAGCAACAACCGGGCGTTCCTGCCGCCGCCGGCGCCGCGGGCCCTGCTGTCGGTCATCGCCGGCCCGCCGCCCGGGTCACCGCGCGAGGTGATCATCGACAATGTGGTCCGGGTCAGCCGGATCATCGGCAGCCCCCGTTTTCCGGCACCTGAGCAGCGGATTCGGGCCGAGGCGCTGGAAGGCTACGAGCGCAGCTACTACCCGTGGGGGATCGCCCGACAGTTCGGCGCCATCCTCGGCACCGGCAGCCTGATCGATTACGATCGGCAGATCGCCGTGCCGACCGTGGTGATTCATGGTCGTGCCGATAAACTGATGCGACCCTCCGGCGGGCGGGCTGTGGCCCGCGCGATCGGCGGGGCGCGTTTGGTGTTAGTAGACGGTATGGGCCATGATTTGCCGGAAGAGTTGTGGGATGAGGTCATCGGCGAATTGAAGACAACTTTCGCCGAGGGCGCCTGACCGCCCCGGAATTTGCTCAACCCGCTACGAGTGGAAGTGTTGCGATCATGGCTAAACTGAGCCCGAAATACGAAGAGCTGCAGTCGATTTACGATATTTCCAATGAATTCTTCGAGCTGTTCCTAGGCCCCACGATGGGCTACACCTGCGGCTACTACGAGCGTCTGGACAGCACCTGCGACGAGGCGCAGAACGCCAAGTTCGACCTCGCGCTGGGCAAGCTCGCCCTGGAGCCCGGCATGACCCTGCTCGACATCGGCTGCGGCTGGGGCGGCTGCATGCAGCGGGCGCTGGAGAAATTTGACGTCAACGTCATCGGCTTGACGCTGTCGGAGCGGCAGCGCGAATACGCGATCGAGAAGCTGGCCAAGGTGCAGAGCGACCGCACGGTCGAGGTGCGCCTGCAGGGCTGGGAGGAGTTCACCGACAAGGTGGACCGGATCGTGTCCATCGGCGCCTTCGAGCACTTCGGCCGCAAGCGCTACCCGGACTTCTTCGCCACCGCCTACAACGCGCTGCCCGACGACGGGCGGATGCTGCTGCACACCATCACCACGATCACCGGGTCCGACGAGGCGCAGCGCAAGGGTATCCCGCTGACCATCGACCTGGCCAAGTTCACCCTGTTCATCATGAAAGAGATCTTCCCCGGCGGTCAGCTGCCGTCGGCGCTGATGCCCCGCGACTTCGCGACCGAGGCCGGCTTCACCTGCACCCGCGACGACGAGATCGGGCCCAATTACGTCCGGACCCTTGAGGACTGGGCCGCAGCCCTGGCCGAGCACAAGGACGAGGCCATCGCGCTGCAGTCGCAGGAGGTCTATGACCGCTACGACAAGTACCTCAACGGCTGCGTAAAGCTCTTCCGGGACGGCCTCACCAGCGTCCACCAATACACACTGCAGAAGTAAGCGCGGATCGGGGGGACCGCGAAGATCGCTGGGTATGCTGCACATCTGAACCGCGCAGCTTCCCCTACAACGACGTATAGCGCCCACAAAGATCCTCGGGAAGGCGAGCAAGCACAAATGGCGGACAACAACCCCCGCGCAGAACAGTTACGGCCGAATTTCGAGAACATTCAGGCCCACTACGACCTTTCCGACGAATTCTTCGGTTTGTTCCAGGACCCGAGCCGCACCTACAGCTGCGCCTACTTCGAGCCGCCGGACCTGAGCCTGGAAGACGCCCAGATCGCCAAGCTCGATCTGAACCTGGACAAGCTGGACCTACGGCCCGGGATGACGCTGCTCGACATCGGCTGCGGGTGGGGTGCCACCATGAAGCGCGCCGTGGAGAAGTACGACGTCAATGTCATCGGCTTGACCCTGTCGAAGAAGCAGCACGCCTACAGCACCCAGTTGCTGGACAGCATCGACACCACGCGGAGCCGCCGGGTGCTGCTGCACGGCTGGGAGGAATTCCACGAGCCGGTGGACCGCATCGTGTCCATCGAGGCCTTCGAGCACTTCGGCTTCGAGCGCTACGACGACTTCTTCAAGAACTGCTTCGACATCCTGCCCGAGGACGGCCGGATGACCATTCAGAGCAGCGTCAGCTACCACCCGTACGACCTGAACGCCCGCGGCAAGAAGCTCACCTTCGAGACGGCCCGGTTCATCAAGTTCATCCTCACCGAGATCTTCCCGGGCGGTCGGCTGCCCAGCACCGACATGATGGTGGAGCACGGCGAGAAGGCGGGATTCGTCGTCCCGGAGGCGTTGTCGCTGCGGCCGCACTACATCAAGACGCTGAAGCTGTGGGGCGACGCCCTGGAGGCCCACAAGGACGAGGCCATCGAGATCCAGTCCGAAGAGGTCTACGACCGCTACATGAAGTATCTGCGTGGCTGCGAGTTCTACTTCACCGACGAGGTCCTCGACGTCAGCCTGGTCAGCTACCGCAAGCCGGGCGCGGCCGCGTAGCCGTCCCGGCGGCTAACCCAGTTCGCCGCTGAGATATTCGGTCCGGCAGGCCCGCCGGGCCAGCTTTCCGCTGCTGGTTCGGGGGATGCTGCCGGCGGCCACCAGCTGCATATCCGCCAGCAGCACGCCGTGCCGGCTGGAGATGGCTGCCCGCACGGCGTCGACCACGGGTTGCTTGTCGGCACGTCCGGCGCCGGCGGCACGCTCCGCGACGACGACCAGACGTTCCCCGACCGCGTCGGGGGCGGCGCCCGGCAGTTGGTCAGCCGCCACCGAGAAGGCCGCGACATAACCCGATCGCACCGCCGGTGAGGCCTGGGCCACCGTCGCCTCGATGTCTTGCGGGTAGTGGTTGCGGCCGTCGATGATGACGAGATCCTTTGTGCGCCCGGTGATGTAGAGCTCGCCGTCCAGATAGACACCCAGATCTCCGGTCCGCAGCCAGCAGGCGTCCAGCGGCGCGCCGTCGGCGTGGCTACCGGCGTCCAGCCGGGTCTGCAGCTTGTTGCGGAACACCCGCTCGGTCTCGTCGGGCCGGCCCCAGTAGCCGCGGCCGATGTTCTGGCCGTGCAACCAGATTTCGCCGACACGCCCGTCGGGCAGTTCGGATTCGGTTCCCGGGTCGGCGATCACACCCCACTGGCTGCGGGCGATGCGCCCGCAGGAAACCTGAACGATGGCGTTGGGGGCGTCCGGCGCGACGCGCACCGCATGCCCGGCGCCGAGCAGCTCACGGTCCAGATAGGTGGGCGCCGCCTGCGCGTCGGGGTCGATGGTCGAGACGAACAGGGTCGCCTCGGCCATGCCGTAGGACGGTTTGACCGTGGTGGCGGGCAACCCGTAGGGCGCGAACGCGGCGTTGAACTTGGCGATGGAGCCCATGTTGACCGGTTCGGAGCCGTTGATCAGGCTGACCACGTTGCTCAGGTCCAGGACCTGGCCGTCGGCGGGGACCGCGCGCTCCACGGCCAGCTCGAACGCGAAGTTCGGGGCGGCCGCGTACGCCCGACCCTGCTGGGATTCGATGGCCAACTGCTGCAGCCAGCGCTGCGGGCGGCGGACGAACGCGATGGGCGACATCAGCGTCACCTGGGTGCCGAAGATCGCCACGCACAGGATCATCAGCAGCCCCATGTCGTGGTAGAGCGGCAGCCAGCTGACGCTGCGGATGTCCCAGTCCATTCCGGTGGAGATGACCATCTGCAGCACGTTGGTGCCGACCGCGCGATGGGTGATCTCGACGCCGACCGGTGTCCGGGTCGAACCCGAGGTGTACTGCAGGTAGGCGATGTCGTCGGTGTCGAGGTCAACCGGGACGAAGCCGGCACCGACGGTGTCGGGGATCTCGTCGATCGCGATGATCCGCGGCCGGCGTTCGCGCGGCTGGGTGCGGACGAACTTCTGGACGGCCTCGCTGGCGGTGGTGGTGGTCAGCACCACCGTGGGCTGGGCGTCGTCGAGCACCGCGATCAGGCGCTCCGCATGCCCGGGCAGCTCCGGCGCGAACAGCGGCACCGAGATGTTTCCGGCGTAGATCGCCGCGAAGAAGCCGGCGATGTAGTCGATGCCGTGCGGCGCCAGGATCGCCACCCGGTCCCCCGGCGCCGTCACCTGCTGCAGCCGGGCACCGATGGCACGCAGCCGCGCACCCAGCGCCGTCCAGGTCAGGTCGATGGCCTTGCCGTCGGGGTCCTGGGCATAGTCCAGGTAGCGGTATGCGACAGCGTCACCGATGTTGGCGATGTGGCGATCCAGGAAGGTCACCAGGTTCACGCCCGACGGCAACACGATATTGCCCTCGTCATCCAGGTAGTCGCTCAGCTCCAGCCGGGTACCTCGAGCGCCACCTTCATCCCCGAAAGCAGACCGCATGGGTGAAGTTTAAAGAAACCTCTCAGCGTTCCCGTGCGTGACCTGCCGAGGAAACCGATCAGGCTTCGGTGAAATTACGGGTGACCGACGGGTCGACGGGGATACCCGGGCCGGTGGTGGTGGCGATCGTCACCTTCTTCAGGTAACGGCCCTTGGACGACGACGGCTTGAGCCGCAGCACCTCGTCGAGGGCCGCACCGTAGTTCTCCGCCAGCTTGGCCTCGTCGAAGGACGCCTTGCCGATGACAAAATGCAGGTTGGCCTGCTTGTCGACGCGGAAGTTGATCTTGCCGCCCTTGATGTCGGCGACGGCCTTGGCGACGTCGGCGGTGACGGTGCCGGTCTTGGGGTTGGGCATCAGGCCACGCGGGCCCAGGACGCGGGCGATGCGGCCCACCTTGGCCATCTGGTCCGGGGTGGCGATCGCGGCGTCGAAGTCGAGGAAGCCGCCCTGGATCTTCTCGATCAGGTCGTCGCTGCCGACCACGTCGGCGCCGGCGGCGGTGGCCTGCTCGGCCTTCTCGCCGACCGCGAACACCGCGACGCGGGCGGTCTTACCGGTGCCGTGCGGCAGGTTGACGGTGCCGCGGACCATCTGGTCGGCCTTGCGCGGGTCGACGCCGAGCCGGATCGCGACCTCGACGGTGGCATCCTGCTTGGTCGACGACGTCTCCTTGGCCAGCTTCGCGGCGGCCAGCGGGGTGTAGAGGTTGTCGCGGTCCACCAACGCGTCGGCGGCGCGGTATGCCTTGCTGTTCTTGCTCATCGGTTGTTCCAATCTCGTGGTTGGTTGTGGTCAGCGGGCCGAAGCTGGCCCTCCCACGCTTTCTCTTGCGTTGACTCTGCGTTCACGGCGGTACTTACTCGCACTTTTGCGCCGTCAGCGCAGGATCAACAGGGTTTTATTCGACGGTGATGCCCATCGAGCGGGCGGTGCCGGCGATGATCTTGGCGCCGGCCTCGATGTCGTTGGCGTTGAGGTCGGCCTTCTTGGTCTCGGCGATCTCGCGGACCTGGTCCCAGGTCACCTTGGCGACCTTGGTCTTGTGCGGCTCGGCGGAGCCCTTCGCGACGCCGGCAGCCTTGAGCAGCATCCGGGCCGCGGGCGGAGTCTTCAGCGCGAAGGTGAAGCTGCGGTCCTCGTAGACGGTGATCTCCACCGGGATCACGTTGCCGCGCTGGCTCTCCGTGGCGGCGTTGTACGCCTTGCAGAACTCCATGATGTTGACGCCGTGCTGACCGAGCGCGGGTCCGACCGGCGGTGCCGGGTTGGCCTCCCCGGCCTTGATCTGCAGCTTGATCAGCCCGGCGACCTTCTTCTTCGGGGCCATGAGTGGGGTGTTCCTTTCCTACTGTATTCAAGTGCCCAGCTCCTCCTCGGGCCGTTGCACGGCCCGCATCGGTCGCCAGGCGTCTAAATCTTGGAGACCTGGTTAAAGGCCAGTTCGACCGGCGTCTCACGACCGAAGATCGACACCAGCACCTTGAGCTTCTGTTGTTCGGCGTTGACCTCGCTGATCGACGCCGGCAGCGTCGCGAACGGCCCGTCCATGACGGTGACCGACTCGCCGACCTCGTAGTCGACCTCGAGGACCGGACGTTCCAGCCCGCCCTCGGTGGCGGCGGTGGTGGCTGTGCCCCCAGCGCCCTTGGCGGGCTTCTTGGCCACACCCTGCGGCAGCAGGAACTTCACCACGTCGTTCAGCGACAGCGCCGACGGCCGCGAGGTCGCGCCGACGAATCCGGTGACGCCCGGGGTGTTGCGCACCGCCGACCACGAGTCGTCGGTGAGGTCCATCCGCACCAGGATGTAGCCGGGCAGCACCTTGCGGTTGACCTGCTTGCGTTGGCCGTTCTTGATCTCGGTGACCACCTCGGTGGGCACCTCGACCTGGAAGATGTAGTCGCCGACGTCCAGGTTCTGCACACGCGTCTCGAGGTTGGCTTTCACCTTGTTCTCGTAGCCGGCGTAGGAGTGGATGACATACCAATCGCCCGGCTTGGTGCGCAGCTCAGCCTTCAGCGCGGCAGCGGGGTCAACCTCTTCGGTCTCCTCGGCCGCGGGGGTCTCGGTCACTGCCTCGGTCTCGGCCTCAGCCACGTCGACCGCCTCACCCGCGGGCGTGTCGCCGTCGAAGGTAGTCACGGTTGGTCAGTCCTCTCTATTGCTTCAGCTCTATGCGCCCGGCACCGGCTACTCGCCGAACACCAGCAGGATCAGCTTGGCGAACCCGTAGTCCGCGCCACCGATCAGCGCCACCATGAACACCAGGAAGGTCAGCACCACCGAGGTGTAGGTGATCATCTGCTTGCGGTTCGGCCAGATCACCTTGCGCAGCTCGGCGACGACCTGCTTCAGGTAGTTGTAGACGAACACCAACGGGTTGGGTCCCGCCGGCTTCTTGGATTTCTTGGACTTCTTGCTCTTCTTGGCGGTCTTGGCGTTCTTCGCCTTCTTGGCGGGCTTGGCCTTGGCGGCGGCGCCGTCCTCGGCGGAACTGTCCTCGGCGGTGTCGTCGGCCTCGTCGTCACCCTCGGACGCTTCGCCGGCGGTGTCGGCGTCGGCGGCGCGCTGGCGGGACCGCTTGCCGGTCGGGCGCTGCGGTCGCGTCGCCACGGCGGTGCGACCACCGTGCTCGCCGGTCTCGCCGGACGCGTCAACGTCGGCTGCGGCGTCCGAACCGTCGCGCTCGTCGCTCACCGCACGCTCCTTCTTCGCTCGTCTCTAATGCTGCGTACCCTCCAGTGTCCACTAGGTGTCCACCCGGGGTGTCCACTCGGTCGGGCACGCACCGTTTGTAGCAGGGGCGACAGGACTTGAACCTGCAACCTGCGGTTTTGGAGACCGCTGCTCTGCCAGTTGAGCTACGCCCCTTCGCGGTTGGCTGGCCAACTCGCATAATGCCGGGGGTTACACAACTTGCGCGCCTCCCGTTCGCCTCACGGAAAGCGCGCTAGTAGTGGGGAAACCCCGAGGATCGAGTGTACCCCGCCGCCGGTGCTGGGTACTAATTCAGCCTGTTTCAGGCCGTTTTTACGACCTGCCCCGACTCGGCGTCCCACTTGAGGTTCACCGAACTGTCGTCCTCGCGGCCCATCATCGTGGTGTAGGCCTCCAGGACCACCTCGCCGTGCTCGTCGGTGAGCTGGTTCTCGGTGACGGCAACCGTCGCGCCGAACCGTTCGTCGACCGAGACGATCTCCATCCGGGCATAGAGCCGGTCGCCGACCTTGATCGGCCGGTGGAAGACGAACTTCTGGTCCACCTGGACCATCTGCATGGTCGTGAATCCGGTGTCGACGTGGCGGAAGAAGTCGGCCTGGACCAGCTTCGCCAGGATCGCGGCAAAGGTGGGCGGGGCGATCAGCGCGTCGTGGCCCAGTTCGGCGGCCGCCTTCTCGTCGTGGCTGGCCGGGTCCGAGGCTTTGACGGCCTTGGCGAACTCGCGGACCTTTTCCCGACCCACCTCGAAGCAGTCCGGGTATTGCCAAACCATGCCCCGGATGTCGGTTTTGAGCGGCATCGACTACGCCAGCTTCGCCGTGGCCACAGCGCGGCCGAAGATCTTCTTGCCGCCGGTCGTCGCGGTCAACGCGATGGTGACCGCCTTGGAGTCGGCGTCGACAGACTTGACCCGGCCGTTGAACACGATGTCGGCGCCGGTGCCGTCGTTGGGAACCGGTACGACCGCGGTGAAGCGCACGTTGTACTCGGTGACCGCACCGGGGTCGCCGACCCAGGAGGTGACGTAGCCGCCACCCAGACCCATGGTCAGCATGCCGTGGGCGATCGCGGTGTCCAGACCGACCTGCTTGGCGATGTCGTCGTCCCAGTGGATCGGGTTGAGGTCGCCGGACACGCCGGCGTAGTTGATCAGGTCCGCGCGGGTCAACGTGATGACCTTCTCGGGCAAGGTGTCACCGACGTTGACCGAACCGAACTCACGCAGTGCCATCAGAAAATCCCTCTACTCCCTCACCCGCACGGCCCGCCAGGGTCGTGTATGTCTCCTGAACGATGTCACCAGCGTCGTTGGTGATCGTTTGCTTGGTCATGATGATGTCGGTGCCGTGCGCCTGCCGAACCGACTCGACGGACACGTCGCAGTACAGGCGGTCCCCCACCTGCAGCGGCCTGAGGAACTTCAGCAGCTGGTCCACCTGCACCACCTGGGCGTCCTCATGGCTGATGCCGGCGTGTTCGAAGAACGCCGCGACGGCCTGGTAGCCGAACACCGAGATGAACGTCAGCGGGGGAACCAGCGCGTCGTAGCCGAGCGCCGCAGCCTCGTTGTCATCGTGGCTGGCCGGATCCGTGGCCTTGACCGCTTTGGCGTACTCGCGGACCTTTTCCCGCTCGACGACGTAACAGTCGGGATAGCGGAAGTGCGCTCCGACGATCTTGTCTGACAGGGACACGCCCAGAACCCCCCTCGTGCGCTACCGGGACTCGCGGTGCGCCTGATGCTTGCCGCAGTTGGGGCAGAATTTCTTCAGCTCCAGCCGGTCGGGGTCGTTGCGGCGGTTCTTCTTGGTGATGTAGTTGCGGTGCTTGCACACCTCACAGGCCAAAGTGATCTTCGGCCGTACATCGGTGCTGGAGGCCACGTCAGCTGCCCTCTTTCATATGTTCGTTGCGGTGCCTGGTCTAAGTTGTAGCGATGGCCGGACTTGAACCGGCGACCTAACGATTATGAGTCGTTCGCTCTAACCAACTGAGCTACATCGCCGCGGGTAATACACCTGCCAGCAGGCCCGGCGTCCACCGAGCCCCCTAACGGAATCGAACCGTTGACCTTTTCCTTACCATGGAAACGCTCTGCCGACTGAGCTAAGGGGGCCTGCTACCCGCGGCGATTCGTCATAGCCGTGGGCCTGTAGAAGGGTACAGGTTGGCCTGGGGCGTCGCCAAACCGCAGGTGGGGCATCGCGGTGTCCTACGCTGTGGGCGTGTCAGATGACCGGCTGTACTTCCGCCAACTGCTCTCGGGTCGTGACTTCGCCGCCGGCGACATGATGGCGACCCAGATGCGCAACTTCGCCTACCTGATCGGGGATCGGCAGACCGGGGAGGCCGTGGTCGTCGACCCGGCCTACGCGGCCGCGGACCTGGTCGACGCGCTGGCCGCCGACGACATGCGGCTGTCCGGGGTGCTGGTCACCCACCACCATCCCGACCACGTGGGCGGGTCGATGATGGGCTTCGAGCTCAAGGGGTTGGCCGAGCTGCTGGAGCAGGTCAGTGTGCCGGTGCACGTGAACACCCACGAGGCGATGTGGGTGTCGCGGATCACCGGAATCCCGATGAGCGACCTGAGCGCGCACGAGCACGGCGACAAGGTCGCCGTCGGCGATATCGACATCGAGTTGCTGCACACCCCCGGTCACACCCCGGGCAGCCAGTGCTTCCTGGTGGACGGCCGGCTGGTCGCCGGGGACACCCTGTTCCTGGAGGGCTGCGGGCGTACCGATTTCCCGGGCGGCGACTCCGACGAGATGTACCGCAGCCTGCAACAACTCGCCGGGTTGACCGGCGACCCGACGGTGTATCCCGGCCACTGGTATTCGGCCGACACCAGCGCCCCGCTGGCGGAGGTCAAGCGCTCCAACTACGTCTACCGACCCGCCAATCTGGACCAGTGGCGCCAGATGATGGGCGGCTGACCTGGAAGTAGTACCCCCTCGGCTGTGGTAAAACCGGAGGGTGCAGTCGACTGGGTGGTTCCAAGACCGCTGGCACGCCGTGACCGGTATGGAATCCAGCGGCTGGCTGGCGTGGGCGGCGTGGGCCGCGCTCGGGTTCGCGGTGCTGGTGCTGATCTACACGCATCGTCAGGTCCAGCGGGCCCGCCGGGCGGCGACCGAACGCAGCCGGGCGCATGTGGCGATGTTCATGGAGCCGCACGCCGCCGACTGGCACGTCATCGAGCTGGTGGTCCGCAACTTCGGTCAGACCCCGGCCTACGACGTGGAGTTCGCTTTCTCCGACCCGCCCACGGTGGCGCAGTACGAGGCGGCGGCCGACGGCTACGCCGACGTCGTCCCGCTGCAGCTGCCCACCGAGCTGCCGGTGCTGTCGCCCGGTCAGGAGTGGCGCACCGTGTGGGATTCCGCGATCGACCGCGCCGAGCTCGGCGAAGCCATCGACTCGCGCTTCACCGGGGCGGTGACCTACTACGACCGTCCCGACCGTCCCCGCGGCTGGTGGCGGTTCTGGCAGAGCGGTCGCCAGCAGTTCGAGACCGCGGTGGTGCTGGACTGGGCGGATCTGCCGCCGGTGCAGCGGATCGAGTTGCTGACCAACCATGACCTGGCCAAGCGGGAGAAGCAGAAGCTCGAATTGCTGCGCGGGCTGCTGAGCTATTTCCACTACGCCAGCCAGGAAACCCGCGCCGACGTGCTGCGCGGCGAGGTCGAGAAGATGAACCGCTCAGCCCGCGAGGCGCAGGACCAGTGGCGGGCCCGCCAGCACGATGAGCCGACGAACGTCAGCCTGCGCTGGGCCGACGTGAAGTCCGAACTCGGGAAGCACCACAACTGATGAGCCCGGTCAGCTACCAGCTCGACGAGTCCATCGCCGTCATCACCCTCGACGACGGCAAGGTCAACGCCCTGGGCCCGGCCATGCAGCAGGCCATCAACGACGCGCTCGACCGCGCCGACGCCGACGATGTCGGCGCGGTGGTGATCGCCGGCAATGCGCGGGTGTTCAGCGGCGGCTTCGACCTGAAGGTGCTGACCTCCGGTGAGGCCGCGCCGGCGATCGACATGCTGCGGGGCGGCTTCGAGCTGTCCTACCGACTGCTGTCCTACCCCAAGCCGGTGGTGATGGCCTGCACCGGGCACGCCATCGCGATGGGCGCATTCCTGCTGTGCAGCGGCGATCACCGGGTTGCCGCGCCGGGCTACAACATTCAGGCCAACGAGGTGGCGATCGGGATGACGCTGCCCTATGCCGCGCTGGCGGTCATGGAGTTGCGGCTGACGCCGTCGGCCTATCAGCAGGCGGTCGGGCTGGCCCACACCTACTTCGGGGAGCGGGCGATCGCCGCCGGCTGGGTGGACGAGATCGTGCTGCCCGAGGCGGTGTTGACCCGGGCGGTGGAGGCCGCGCGTGAATTCGCCGGCCTGCGCCAGGGCGCGCACGCCGCGTCCAAGCTACGGGCGCGCGCCGCCGGACTGGCCGCGCTGCGGGCCGGGATCGACGGCATCGAGGACGAGTTCTAGTTCCGTTCGCTGGCGCCGAGTGTCAGGTTATGTCACGCCCGCGACCGTTTGGCGTGACATAAGTCGACGTTCGGCGACTCGGAACGGTCGCGACACGGTCACGGTCGGATGTCGATCCCCTGGGACCAGGCTTTCAATTCACTTACGCCACTAGCGTCACTTCCTGACCGCCTGCATCGTGATCCGGCGGGGCACAGAGAAGGTGGCATGGCGATACTGCGGCGACTGGTGTCGCTAGGGATGGTGGCCGCCGTGGGAGCCGGATGCCCGGTGTTGCAGGCCCCGCGCGCGCTGGCCGACCCGTGCTCGGTTGCCCCGGGAGCGGCGGCCACGATCCCGGGCGCGACGCCAAGCGCGCCCAGCCTGCCGGTGCCCCACCTGCCGATCGGCCGCAAGCCGGGCGTCGCCGGCAACCGGATCTCGCAGCAGTCCGCGATGATCCAGCCCCCGCCGGTGCCCGACCCGCAAGCGGTGCTGGCCCCGGCGGCCCAAGCGGCGCTGATCCCAGAGGGGTCGCTGGCCCAGCCGGCGGCCCTGATCCCGCCGTCCGGCGTCACGACTCCCCCGCCGTCGAACGCGGCAATACCGCCACTGGCCGCGGGCCCGACCGCGGCGCCGGCCCCGCCCGCGGCGGCGGTGGCCGCACCGGCCACCCAGGTCGGCTGGGTCAACGGGCCCAGCAGCCCCAACAACACCTACTCGCGGTTCGGGATGTCGGGTGCCGACCTGGGCATCATGTGGGACAACGGGCAGACCGGCGCGGGCAATCAGATCCTGATGGCGTTCGGGGACACCTTCGGCAATTGCAGTGTGCCGGGCCAGGAGTGGCGGTCCAACACCTTGTTCCGCAGCGCCGACCGCAATCTGGCCGACGGCATCAGCGTGCCGGACCCGGTCTACGGCAACGTCTACGCCGGGTCGCCGGTGAACGCGAACCGACCCAACTTCTCCAAGCAGATCATCGACAGCCTGGGCATCGCCCAGGAGGTGACGGTCATCCCGACGACCGGAATCGCCATCGGCACAACGCAGTACGTCGACTTCATGTCGGTGTCGGCGTGGGGCAATCCGGGATCGTGGTCCACCAGCTTCTCGGCGATCGCGGTGTCGGAGGACAACGGGGAGACCTGGACGGTGCCCCGGTCGTCGATTCGTCCGAGCTGGTTCTTCAGCGTGCCGAGCCTGTTCTTCAGTCCGAACACGTTCATCTGGGGCTATCAGAACTTCCAGCAGGGCGCGTTCGTGCGCAGCGGTGGCTACCTCTACGCGTTCGGGACCGGCGCCGGTCGCGGCGGGATGGCGTTCGTGTCGCGGGTGCGCGAGGACGCGATCACCAACGTGTGGGCCTACGAGTACTACAGCCCGTTCGGCTGGATCGCGGCCTGCCCGTTCTGTGCGATCCAGGTCATCTGGGACGCGACCAGCGAGATGTCGGTGGCCTGGAACGACTACTTGAACAAGTTCATCGTGCTGTACACCAACGCGCTGAACAACGTGGTGATGCGGACCGCCGACAAGCCGGAGGGGCCGTGGAGTTCGCCGACCACGCTGGTGACCTCGGCGGCGATGCCGGGCCTGTACGCCCCGTTCATCCACCCCTGGTCCACGGGCCGCGACCTGTACTTCAACCTGTCGATGTGGGGGCCCTACAGCGTCACGCTGATGCACACCACGCTGGGGTAGCCGCCCCGTCCCACCAGCCCCACCAGCACCGCGAGCTGAAGCATGTGCCGACGTGCCCGGGTCTGAGCGACAACCCGCGCAAAAGCCCAGGTGGGCCACCGCGCCACCGGCACCACGCCGTCACCCGCGCATCTCCTGTCGCAGCCACCCCAGATTGTCGCTGGTGAGCCGGTGCCCGCCTCGGAGCGACAATGCGACGTCGGGCGGAAGTTGTCGCTGGTAGCCGGGCACGCACCCACCAGCGACAATCCGTGGCGCACGCGACCCCTGGGGCGACAGCGGCGCACGGGAACGCACCGCCGACCGTCCGCCTGGGAAAACACCGGATTGTCGCTCAGACCCGGGCAGATCGACACACCCCCACAATCCCGCAACCAAAGTGACGGATGGGAATCTAGGCGTCCCGGTCGGTGGGCACCCAATGCGATCGTCGGTACTGGTCGACGTAGCCGGGCCAGTCCCAGGTTTCCAGGAACCGCTGGGTGGCGGCGTAGCCGTTCTCGTAGAGCTCCTCGAGCTGCGCCCGGGACACGTCGAAATCCAGCACCCCGACCCCGGTGGAGTCCACCTTGATCGCCCGGACGCTGACCCACGGCTGACTCAGGTAGGTGTGGTCGTGCCCGACCAGCATCGTCGTCAACAACCCGGCCAGCAGCGACGACTGCCCGAACAGCTGCAGCGCCTTGAGCGCCGGCACCATCTCGCCGAGCCCCTCGTGCAGTTGCGGCACCACCGTCACCCCGAACGTCGGCCAGTGCGGCAGCTGCCCGTCGGGCCGGTCGAACGAGTCGATCGGAAAGTTCGACAGCACACCGCCGTCGACCAGGGTGGATTGCAGACCCGTCGCGCTGGTCAAGGTGACCGGGCGGAAGAAGAACGGCACCGCCATCGATGCGCGCACCGCATCGGCGACCGACTGCTCGTCGGGATCCAGGCCGTAGAGCCGTTCAAAGTCCCAGGGCAACCGGGCCAGCTGGGTGATGGTCAGATCGGTGACGCTGACCACCGCCCGGTAGCGCCGCTCGGGCAGCAGGTTGGTGTCGTCGTAAATCAGGTCACCAAAGGTGCTGACCCCCAGGTTCTTCAGCTCGCTGCGGATCCATTCGTAGGCGACGTCGCCACGGTAGAAGCCGTTGTCACGCACGAATCCCCACACCGGCCCGACGTACGGGATCGGCGCGGCGTCGCGCCATTTGTCCAGCGGCACCGACATCGCGAGTTCTCGGACCTCGGCGCCGGTGAGCTGGTCGCCTTGTGCGGCGGCGGCGATGATCGCGCCGACCACCGAGCCGCCCGACACCCCGGACACCCGCTGGATGGAGTAGCCGGCGTCCATCAGCGCGACGATCGCACCCACCAGGCCGATGAACTTGACCCCGCCGCCCGACAGCACCAGGTCG
This sequence comes from Mycobacterium sp. NGS50, assembly GCF_059812545.1. Taxonomy (NCBI): domain Bacteria; kingdom Bacillati; phylum Actinomycetota; class Actinomycetes; order Mycobacteriales; family Mycobacteriaceae; genus Mycobacterium; species Mycobacterium sp. NGS50. The sequence continues at coordinate 116,376 of NZ_JCALCW010000007.1, read as the reverse complement.
ACGCGCTTCTTGGGGGCCTTGGCGGCGCTCAGGCGGCCATCCCCAGGCAGTAGGTGCGCGGCGGCGCGGGGTAGCTGCGCGGTGGCAGCTGGCCGGCGGTCCCGCAGGCTTGCGCGTCGGCGGTGTCGAGGCGCTCGGTCACCTTGATGGTGGCGGTGCCGGCGCCGCGGCAGTCCACCAGGTTCCAGATCCCGACCGCGACGCCGAGCCGGTAGCAGTGGCCGGCAACGAGATTGGGGACCAGACACAGCCGCCCGGTGCCGGTGTCGGCGGACGGCGGGGTGAACCGGTCGTAGTCGTCGGGTGCGCAGTCGTCGGCGCGGTCGGTCAGCTTGGCGACGGTGAAGCTGGGGTCGGTGTCGCAGGCCGCCCGGCTGGCGTGCAGCTCGCCGTCGGTGGAGGAGGCGACGACGACGCAGTCGCCGGCCCGATAGGTCTTGCCGTGCTGGTGGCTGACGACGGCGACGACCGCCCCGGCGATCAGCAGCACGCCGGCGAACAGGGCGGGCAGCACGAACAGCGGCCAGCGCGCCCGGGTCGGCGCCGGATAGGGCATGGGCGTCCACCAGCCGGAATCCGGTTGCGGGCCCCCAAACGTCATCGGTCGAGCCTAACCCGCCACCCGATCCGCCTGTCCAGGGTTTGTCGCGGATCGTTATCCGTCGGCGCTGGTCCAGCTGACCCAGTCGTAGGGCAGGAATTTGCCGTCGAAGGTGACCACCACCCGGTCACCGGACGGGTGCGGCCTGATCTGCAGGTCGACGCTGAAATTGATGGCGCTCATGATGCCGTCGCCGCATTTCTCGTGGATCAGTTCCTTGAGGGCGCCGCCGTAGACCTGCAGGGCCTCATAGAAGCGGTAGATGGTGGGGTCGGTCGGCACCGCCGTCGGCAGCCCGCCGCGCATCGGCGGCGCGGCCAGCACCGCCACCACGGCGTCGTCGAGGCCGAGCATCGCGGCGAGGATGCTGCCCTGCTCGGCCGGGATGGGGTGTTGGCCCAGCAGCGCCGACGTGGTCCACACCACCGGGCGGTTGATGGCGTCGGCAAGCTGCTGCCAGCTCAGCCCTTTGGCGAGCCGGGCCAGCACGATCTGTTCGGTGATCTCGTTTCGGGTGGACATGCCTCTAGCATGCCCGGGTGGCTCAGCCCTCGAAGTGGCGGCGCAGGTTGTCCCACATCTCGGCGTGGGAGCGCCCGCCGTCGCGCAGCACGGTGGTCATCAGCAGCCGCGGCGCGCTGATATCGACCTGTTCGTGGATGCGGGTGCCGTCACCGTGCGGGCGCACCGTCATGGTGGACCACATCTTGATGCCGGGCCGCTGCAGGGTGTGGGTCCGGATGTCGCCGTTGCCGTCGGCGCGCAGATCCACCCGGCAGGTGAACCGGATCGGGATCCCGTACAGCCGCATGCGGTGCGGGGCAAGGTATCTGGTGGCCCCGTCGGTGCCGCCGGGAATCTGGCGGACATCCACTAGCATCGGGTGGATGGCTTCGTAGTTGACCAGGTCGCCCAGGAACGCCGCGACGGCGTCCGGCGGTGCCGCGATATCGGCGGTGTGTTCCAGCGTTCCGCGTGCCATGGCTAGTGACGCTAGCCCGGCTTCGTTCCGGTGACCAGACGGGTAGAGGTCCACGGTCCGCCGTACCACATCCGCCAGCCCAGATTGCGGCGCGTGACGTTGCGCCAGCCGAGCTCCTGGAGGCCGGCGGCATGCTGTCGGGTCTCCCACAGGTCGGCGATCGCCAGCCGGCCGCCGGGACGCAGCACCCGCACCGCCTCCATCAGCGCTTGCCGGCGCCCGGCGCGGGTAGGGATGTTGTGGATGGCCAGGCTGGACACGATCACGTCGACGCTGTTGTCGGCCAGCGGCAGCGCGGTCATGTCGGCGGTGTGCAGCTCGATGCGGTCGGCGACGCCTTCTGCCTCGGCGTTGGCCAGCGTGGTGTCCGCGGAGTTTCCGGTCTGATCGGCCTGCCACACATCGACGCCGATGACCCGGCCGTGCGGCAGCCGTTTGGCGGCCGCACACAGCACGGCGCCGCGACCGCAGCCCATGTCCAGCACGGTTTCGTCGCCCTGCAGTTTGAGCTGGTCGAGCACCCGTTCCCAGACCACGAACTTGCCGGCCCGGGTGGCGTACAGGTACAGCGCCGTCTGCGCGACGATCCCGACGCCGGTGGCCCCGGTCAGCGCAGCCTGCAGGCGTTTACCGCGGGCGGCGCTGATGCCGGCCCAGCCCAGCAGCGCCGCGCTCTGCGCGGCGATGGCAAGCGCCTGCGTCCGCGCCGAAATCCGATGAAATGAGCCGTCTATCCCGTAGTCACCGTGATGTGTGGCCATCGTTCTCCCGTTGATTCTGCGTGTACCTGGTGCGCGCAGTATCAACGCTACGTGTCGAGGCGGCTCCGGCGCAGGCGTCGCACCCCGGCGACCGCGGTGATCACTGTGATCACCGTCAGCGTCGCCAGCCACGGCCACGCCCCGTGCCGATGCACCCAGCCGGCCAGCACACCCTGCAGGTGCCCGGCCGCGGCCACCACCGGGTCGGTCGGGCTGCCGTTGAGGTGAAACAGCCGCACCTCGTAGAGACCGTAGTAGCCGACGTAGAGGCCGACGAGCACCAGCAGCACACCGCTGATCCGGTTGAGGTGCGGCAAGATTCGGCGTATCCGGTCGATCAGCGCCGATCGGGCCAGCGCGACGGCGACGGCCAGCACCCCGACCAGCAGCCCGAAGCCGCCCGCATACGCCAGGTAGAGCAGCACGTCGTCGAGGATCGGGCCGCCGCGAAAGGTCGCCCCGGTGACCGCCAGGAACGGCCCGATCGTGCAGCCCAGCGACGCGATCGCGTACCCCGCCCCGTAGCCGAACATCGAGCTTATCCGGGCGGTCGGTGCCCAGCGCGCATCGCCGAAGCCGGGCGGTGTCAACGCCGCCAGCCGTCGCCCCAGCAGTAGCCAGCCGCCGAGGGCGACCAGCGTCAAGCCGATCGCCATGGTCAGATACGGCAGGAAGCGCTGCACGGTGGCCGCTACCGCGACCGTGAGCAGCCCGAAACTGCCGAACACCGACAGGAATCCCGCGGTCATCGCCATCGTGGCCAGCAGCGCGCGGGCCACCGCGCTCCCGGCGTTGCGCTGTCCGTCCCGCACCACCAGCGCCAGATAGGCTGGCAGCAAAGCGAATCCGCAGGGGTTGAGCGCCGCGACCAGGCCGGCGGCGAAGGCGACGGCCAGCAGGTGCTGCTCCACGGTCAGGACAGTGCCGCGACCCGGTCGGACAACTCCTGCTGGGGCATCGCCGACGTCGGGTTGTTGACGAATGCCGAAGAGCCGTCCGAGCGTTCGAACACGTAGGCCGGCTGCCACGGCACCCCGAAGCTGGCCCAGATCGAGCCGTCGGCATCGTTGAGGTTGGTGAAGTTCAGGTGGTATTTCGACACGAAGTTCTGCATCGCGGCGACGTCGGAGTGCGCGGCCACACCGATGAAGGTCACCCGCGGGTTGGCCGCCGCGACCTGGCTGACCGAGGGCGCCTCCTGGTTGCAGAACGGGCACCACGGCGTCCAGAACCACAGCACCGCGGGCTTGCCCTGCAGGCTGGCGCCGCTGAACGGCGTCCCGGCCAGGGTGGTCGCAGTGAACTGGAGACGGTCATCGGCGGCGGTCGCGGGTGGGCTGGTCAGCCCGATAAGCAATGCCAGCGCCGCCATGATCAGCGTGTAGATCCTCATGACAGGCAACACGATGGCGCCCGGCCGACGGTTCACCCCCCTTCTTTTTGCGTTGACTCTGCGCGTAGGGCGTGAAACTGCGAGTGGGTCGCGCCGTGGACGCAGAATCAACGCTGGGGTGTCGGTGCCCCGGTCTAGGGTGGCCTCGATGCCGCTTCACGTTCACCGCGCCGAACGCACCGATCTGCTCGTCGACGGGCTCGGTGCGTTGTTGGCGACGCCGCCGGGCGACCCGTTCGCGCAGGAGTTGGTGCTGGTGCCCGCCCGCGGGGTGGAGCGCTGGCTGTCCCAGCGGCTCTCGCACGTGTTGGGCGCGTCCGACGGCGACGGGGTGTGTGCGGCGGTGTCATTTCGCAGCCCGGGTTCGCTGATCGCCGAGATCATCGGCACCGGCGACGACGATCCGTGGTCGCCCGACGCACTGGCCTGGCCGCTGCTCGACGTGATCGACGCCAACCTCGACGAAAAGTGGTGCCGCGCGCTGGCAACACATCTGGGCCATTTTCACACCGGCGATGACGCCCAAGTACGGCGCGGCCGGCGCTACGCGGTGGCCCGGCGGCTGGCCGGGTTGTTCGCCTCCTACGCGCGACAGCGGCCCGACATGCTGGCCGGCTGGCTCGAGGGCGGTTGCGGCGACGGCGCGGGCGGGAACCTGGACTCCGACCTGGCCTGGCAGCCGCCGCTGTGGCGGGCGCTCGTAGACGCCGTCGGAATCGATCCACCGCACGTCCGGCACCGCCAGGCCGTCGTGCGCCTGCGGGCCGCTCCGACGGCGAATCTGCCCGGCCGGCTGTCGCTGTTCGGGCACACCCGCCTGTCGTGCACCGACATCGAGTTGCTCGATGCATTGGCCACCCACCACGAGCTGCATCTGTGGCTCCCGTGCCCCTCCGATGTGCTCTGGCAGGCGCTGCGGGACGTGCACGGCTTAGTACCCCGCGCCGACGACGATAGCCGGCTCAGCGCCAGGCATCCGCTGCTGCAGACCCTGGGCCGCGACCTGCGTGAGCTGCAACGCGCCCTGCCCGCGACTCCATACATCGACCAATACCACGGTGCCACAACACGATCGGAAACACTGCTGGGCTGGCTGCAGGCCGACATCGCCGCCAACGCGGTACGCCCGGACGGGCGCTCGGCCACACCCGCGGATCGTTCGGTTCAGGTGCATGCCTGCCACGGCCCGGCCCGTCAGATTGACGTGTTGCGCGAGGTGCTGCTCGGCCTGCTCGAAGACGATCCCACGCTAGAGCCGCGCGACATTGTGGTGATGTGCCCGGACATCGAAAGTTACGCACCGCTGATCGTCGCCGGCTTCGGTCTCGGTGGGCTGGTCGGCGAGAAGCATCCGGCGCACCTGCTGCGGGTGCAGTTGGCCGACCGGGCGCTCACCCAGACCAACCCGCTGCTGGCGGTGGCCGAGCAACTGCTGGGCATCGCCGACGGGCGCGCCACGGCCAGCGCGGTGCTTAACCTGGCGCAGGCCGCGCCGGTGCGGGCGCGCTTCGCGTTCACCGACGACGACTTGGAGGACATCACCGCCTGGGTGCAAGAAGCCAACGTGCGGTGGAGTTTCGACGCGGCTCATCGGGAGCCGTACGGGCTGGCCCACATCGTGCACAACACCTGGCGGTTCGGCCTGGACCGAATCCTGACCGGGGTGGCGATGTCGGAGGATTCCCGGGCGTGGCTGGGCACCGCGCTGCCGCTCGATGACGTCGGCAGCAACCGGGTGGAGCTGGCCGGGCGACTGGCCGAGTTCGTCGCGCGGCTGCAGACCGCCGCCGATGCGCTCACCCGGGCGCGGCCCCTCAGTGAGTGGATCGCGGCCCTGCTCGACGGCGTGACCGCCCTGACCCGGGTGTCGCTCGACGACGGTTGGCAGGCCGGCCAGCTGCAGCGGGAGCTCTGCGACGTGGTGGCCCAGGCTCGTTCGCACTCCGCGGCCACGCTACAGCTGTCCGATATACGCGCCCTGCTGTCCGAGCAGCTGGCCGGCCGGCCCACCCGGACGAACTTCCGCACCGGCGGCCTGACGGTGTGCACCATGGTGCCGATGCGCTCGGTGCCGCACCGGGTGGTGTGCCTCGTCGGCCTCGACGACGGGGTGTTTCCGCGGGTCGATCACCTCGACGGCGACGACGTGCTGAGCCGCCGCCCGCTGATCGGGGAACGCGACGTCCGAGCGCAGGACCGCCAGCTGCTGCTGGATGCGGTGTGCGCGGCCGCCGAGACCCTGGTCATCACCTACACCGGCGCCGACGAGGGCACCGGCAAGGTACGCCCGCCGGCGGTGCCACTCGCCGAACTGCTCGACGCGCTGGACGCCACCACGCCTGAGCCGGTGCGTGACCACGTTGTCGTGCGGCATCCGTTGCAGCCCTTCGATATCCGCAACGTCCAGCCGGGCGAGCTGGGTGTTCCGAGGCAGCCGTTCACCTTCGACCCGACGGCCCTGACCGCCGCCGAAGCCGCCGCCGGGAAACGCACCGAACCCACCGACACGTTTGCCGCGCTGCTGCCACCGCCCCCGGCCGCGGACGCCGAACTGGATGACCTGACGCGATTCTTCAAGGACCCGGTCAAAGGCTACTTTCAGGCACTGGACTACACCCTGCCGTGGGAGGTCGAGGGGGTTGAGGACGCCATGCCCGTCGAGATCGCCGGCCTCAAGCAGTGGACGGTCGGTGACCGGATGCTCGCCGACATGCTCGCCGGCATGCACCCCGACGACGCCGCCAACGCCGAATGGCGGCGTGGCACCCTACCGCCCGGCCGGCTCGGCATGCGCACCGCCTGCGAAATCCGCGACCTGTCCCGCGCACTCGCCCAGACCGCGTTCGGCCACCGCGTCGGGGACCCGAAGGCCCACGACGTCGACGTCGACCTGGGCGGCGGCCGGCGGCTGACCGGAACCGTGTCCGGGGTATATGGCACCCACATCGTCTCGGTCACCTATTCGCGGCTGGCCGCCAAACACGTGCTTGCGTCCTGGATTCCGTTGCTGGCATTGGCTGCCCAACAACCCGAAACGCAGTGGAGCGCCCTGTGCATCGGCCGCGGTGTGGGCCGCAACCACATCCGGCAACGGCTTTTCGTGCCGCCACAGAACCCGGTCGCGGTGCTGGGTGACCTGGTGGCGATCTACGACGCCGGCCGGCGTGAGCCGCTTCCGCTACCGCTGGCAACGTCGTGTGCTTGGGCCGTGGCCCGCCGCGAGAACGAGGACCCGGTCGACGCCGCCCGAGCGGCCTGGGGCGGCAAGTTCGGCGAGAGCACCGATAAACCCCACGTCAAGGTGTGGGGCGTAGGCGCCCCGCTGGAGAATCTGCTGGACAGCCCGCGTCCAGGTGAGGGAGTCACCGGGGAGGGCACCCGGCTTGGGTCGCTGGCGGTGCGGCTGTGGGCGCCGCTGCTCAGCGCGGAGGTGCTCTCGTGAGCGATCGCTTCGACCTGCTGGGGCCGCTGCCCACCGAGCGGTCCACCGTGGTGTTGGAAGCCAGCGCCGGTACCGGCAAGACGTTCACGCTTGCCGGTCTGGTCACCCGCTATCTGGCCGACGGCGTGGCGACAGTGGACCAGCTGCTGCTGATCACCTTCGGCCGGGTGGCCAGCCGGGAACTGCGGGAGCGGGTGCGGGACCAGATCGGTGACGCCGCGGCGGTTCTGGAGGGCCGGCGCGAGCCGGCCAACGAGCTGGAGGCGCATCTCCTCGACACCGGCGACGCGGCGCAGCGCTGCGCCCGGCTGCGGGAGGCGCTGGCCGATTTCGACGCCGCAACGATTGTGACCATCCACCAGTTCTGCGCGATGGTGCTGAAATCACTTGGCGTGGCCGGTGATACAGCATCATCGGCGACCCTGGTGGAAAGTCTCACCGATTTGGTCACCGAGATCGTCGACGATCACTACCTGGCGCATTTCGGCAACGACGAGAACCCTCCGCCGCTGACCCGCAAGGACGCGATCGAACTGGCGACCGATGTCGTCGAGGACCCGGCCGCACAGCTGCGCCCCGCCAGCCCGGACCCGCAGTCGCAGGCCGGAGTCCGGCTGGCATTCGCCGAGGCGGTGCTCGACGAGCTGGCGCGGCGCAAGCGCCGGCTCGGCATCCTCGGCTACAACGATCTTTTGACCCGACTGGCGGATGCGTTGCAGCACACCGACTCCGAAGCCGCGGACCGGATGCGTCACCGATGGCGGATCGTGATGGTTGACGAGTTCCAGGACACCGACCCGGTGCAATGGCAGGTGATCGACCGTGCGTTCAGCGGGCATTCCACGCTGGTACTCATCGGCGACCCCAAGCAGGCGATCTACGGCTTCCGCGGCGGCGACATCTACACCTACCTTGCCGCCGTCCGCGCCGCCGGCGACCAACGCACCCTGGCCACCAACTACCGCAGCGACAAGGTCCTCGTCGACAGCCTGCAGACCGTGCTGAGCGACGCCCAGCTGGGTCACCCCGAGATCACCGTGCCGCCGATCGAGGCCCACCGCACCGGGCATCGACTGACCGGGGCACCGCGCAACGCCCCGTTCCGGCTGCGGGTCGTCAAGCGGCCCACGCTGGGCCGTCAGGGCCTCGACAACCTGTTGATCACCCCACTGCGCGAACACATTCCGGTCGACCTGGCCGCCGATGTCGGCGCCCTGCTGAACTCCGGCGCCCGCTACGGCGACCGGCCGGTGCACGCCGGTGACATCGCGATCCTCGTCGAACAGCATCAGGATGCGGCGTTGTGCCGTGACGCGCTGACTAAGCTGGGCATCCCGGTCGTCTACACCGGCGACACCGACGTGTTCGCCTCCCGGGCCGCCGAGGACTGGCTGTGCCTCCTGGAGGCGTTCGACCAGCCGGGCCGCACCGGGCTGGTGCGTGCGGCGGCCTGCACGATGTTCTTCGGCAAGACCGCCGCGGATCTTGCTGCCGACGGCGACGCCCTCACCGACGAGGTGGCGCAGAAGCTGCGCGGGTGGGCCGATCACGCCCGGCAACATGGCATCGCAGCGGTGTTCGAGGCTGCCCAGCTCGCGGGGATGGGCCGGCGGGTGCTGTGCCAGCGCGGCGGTGAACGGCACATGACCGACCTGGCCCACATCGCTCAGCTGCTGCACGAGACCGCGCACACCGACCGGCTCGGCCTGCCGGCGCTGCGGGATTGGCTGCGCCGTCAGCGCGAGGACCGCACCGGCGCGGTGGAGCGCAATCGCCGCCTGGACAGCGACGCCGGTGCGGTGCAGATCATGACGGTGTTCGCCGCCAAGGGCCTGCAGTTCCCGATCGTGTACCTGCCGTTCATGTTTCGCCGTCACATCGGCGACAGGGGCAACCTGCTCTACCACGAGGCCGGCGCCGACGGCGCGGAGGTCCGCTGCCTGTACATCGGCGGCAGACCGGACTCCCGCGTCAAAGATCTGCATCGGCTGGAGGAAGCCCTCGACCACATCCGGATCACCTATGTCGCACTGACCCGGGCCCAGTCACAGGTCATCGCCTGGTGGGCGCCGGCCGGTGACGAGATCAACGGCGGGCTGTCGCGACTGTTGCGCGGACGCAGTCCCGGCCAGGCCGCAGTCCCCCACCAGTGCGATTCGCGGATCTCCGACGACGAGGCCGAAGTGATTTTTCATCGCTGGCAGGCCATGGGCGGGCCGGTAGTGGAGGAATCGGTGATCGGCCCGCCCACTCCGGCGGTGCCGCGTGAGACGCCCGACGAGCTCGCGGTCCGCCACTTCCACCGCCACATCGACGCCGGTTGGCGGCGCACCTCCTATTCGGCACTCATTCGCAACGCCCAGCAGGGAACCCCGAGTGGCGTGCATAGTGAACCGGAGGCCCACACCCGCGACGACGAATCCGAGGACATCACCGTCACACAGGCGGCCTCGGACGCCGGCGTCGAGTTGCGTTCGCCGATGGCGGATCTGCCCGGCGGCAAGACGTTCGGGTCGCTGGTGCACGGGGTGCTGGAGACCGCCGACCCGTTCGTCGCGGATCTGGCCGTCGAGCTGGCCGCGCAGGTGCGGGCCCACGAACCGTGGTGGCCGATCGGTGTCGACGCCGCGGTGCTGGCGGCGGCGCTGGTGCCGCTGCACGACACCCCGCTCGGCCCGCTGGCCGAAGGGTTGACGTTACGCGACATCGGGGTGTCAGATCGGTTGCGGGAGCTGGATTTCGAGATTCCGCTGGCCGGCGGCGATGCACGCGGTTCAGTGCCGCAGGTGCGGGTCGCCGATGTCGGCGCGCTGCTGCGTGAGCATCTAGCCCCCGAGGATCCGTTCGCGGTGTACGCTGACCGGCTGATGTCCGACACGCTCGGCAGCCAGTCGCTGCTCGGCTACCTCTCCGGCTCGCTGGACGTCGTGCTGCGCCTGCCCGATCGGCGCTACCTGGTGGTGGACTACAAGACCAACAACCTCGGGGAGACCGCCGCCGACTACAGCTTCCCCCGGATGGCCGAGGCGATGCTGCACTCGGATTACCCGCTGCAGGCACTGCTGTATACCGCGGTGCTGCACCGGTTCCTGCGCTGGCGCCAACCGGGTTACAACCCGGATCGGCATTTGGGCGGGGTGCTGTATCTGTTCGTGCGCGGCATGTGCGGGCCCGACACCCCGATTCTCGACGGCCATCCCGCCGGGGTGTTCAGCTGGCGGCCGCCGGCGGCACTGGTGGTCGCCCTGTCGGACCTGCTGCATCAGGGGGTGGCGGAAGCATGAGTGTCGACGTCGATCCGCTGGCGTGCCGAGTGGCGCTTGCCGCCACCGGCCTGCTGCGGGAGTTCAACGAGGCCGGCGTGCTCGATGCCGCAGATGTGCATACCGCCCAACGGATCTGCGCGCTGGGTGACGAATCCGACGAATCGGTCGCGCTGGCGGCCGCTTTGGCAGTGCGGGCGTTGCGCTCCGGATCGGTCTGTGTGGAGCTGGCCGCGGTGGCCGCAGGCACAGAGCTGCCGGAGCTGCCGTGGCCGGAGCCGACGGCGTGGCTGGCCGCGGTGCGGGCCAGTTCGCTGGTCGCCAAGGAGGTTTTGCGGCTCTACGCTGACCGCCTGCTGTATCTGGACCGGTACTGGCGGGAAGAGGAACAGGTCTGCGCCGACCTGCTGGCGCTGTCCGCATCGCATGCCGGGCCGGCCGAGGTGCCCGCGTTGGAGCGGCTGTTCCCGCCCGGCTATCAGGAACAGCGCGCCGCCGCCGAGATCGCGCTGACCCAGGCGGTCACAGTGCTCACCGGCGGACCGGGCACCGGCAAGACCACCACGGTGGCCCGGCTGCTGGCACTGCTCGCCGAGCAGGCCGAGGCGGCCAGGCAGCCGAGGCTGCGGATCGCGCTGGCTGCACCCACCGGCAAAGCCGCGGCCCGACTGACCGAGGCAGTCGCTGGCGAAGTAGCCGGACTCGACGCGGTGGATCAAGCCCGGCTGGTCGGGCTGCGGGCCAGCACCCTGCACTCACTGCTGGGCTTCCGGCCCGGGAATTCGTCGCGGTTCAAGCACAATCGGGGCAACCGGCTGCCACACGACGTGGTTGTGGTCGACGAGACCTCGATGGTGTCGCTGACGCTGATGGCCCGGTTGTTGGAGGCTGTGCGGCCGACCGCCCGACTGATCCTCGTGGGTGATCCCGACCAGTTGGCGTCGGTAGAGGCCGGGGCGGTGCTGGCCGACCTGGTGGACGGGTTGGCGGCGCGCCCGGGCACCCGGGTGGCGACGCTGGCGACCGCGCACCGCTACAAGAAGGCGATCGGCGAGCTGGCCGCGGCGATTCGCGCCGGCCACGGCGGCAGAGTGATCGAGTTGCTGCGCTCCGGCGACGAGCACCGCGAGTGGATCGACGTCGACAGCCCGGCCGCCGTGGCTGACCGGTTGGCACAGATCGCGGTGCCGCACGCCTTGCGGGTGCGCCAAGCCGCGCTGCTCGGCGACGCCGCCGAGGCGTTGCGCAACCTCGACGAGCACCGGTTGCTGTGCGCACACCGCGACGGCCCGCACGGGGCGAACCACTGGAACCGTCAGGTGCGGCGCTGGGTATCGGAGCACACCGGCGATCCGGTATGGGCGGACTGGTATGCCGGACGGCCGCTGCTGGTCACCGCCAACGACTACGGGCTGGGGGTGCACAACGGCGACACCGGAGTGGTCACGTCCAGCAATGAGGGATTGCGGGCGGTGATCGCGACGCCTTCGGGCCCGGTCGATTTCGCCACCGGCCGGCTCTCCGAGGTGGACAGCATGTACGCGATGACGATTCATAAGAGCCAGGGCAGCGAGGCCGACGTGGTGACCGTGCTGATGCCGCCGGTCGAATCGCGGTTGCTGACCCGCGAGCTGTTCTACACCGCGGTGACCCGCGCCAAACACAAGGTGCGCGTGGTCGGTTCCGAGGAGGCGATCCGTGCCGCGCTGGAGCGTCGGGTGGTGCGGGCATCCGGCTTGGCGTTGCGGCTGCGGGAGGCGTGAGATCGGCCATGTACTACAAATTCGTAGTACCATATGAGCATGGCAGAAGTGGCCGTACGCGAGCTGAACCAGAACACCGCCGGTGTGCTCGCGCGCGTCAAGCGTGGCGAGCATCTCGAGATCACCGAGCGGGGAACGGTGGTCGCCCGCCTTGTCCCTGCCCAGGACAGCCCATTAGCCGAGATGATCAAGGCGGGGCGACTTCATCCGGCGACCGTCAGCGGGCCGGTGCCTCGTCCATCGGGTCCGATTCGTACCGACCACGAGGCCGGGGAACTGCTGCGCGAAATGCGGGATGACGAACGATACTGATGCTGTATCTGGACACGTCAGCTCTGGTGAAGCTCATCCGGCGTGAACCGGAAAGTGATGCGCTCGCCGATTGGCTTGCCACTCAGGTACCAACGCCATGGGTGTCCTCAACGCTGATCGAGGTTGAACTGCCTCGCGCTATCCGGCGGGCGGAGCCGTCGCTGCTGGCCGATGTCCCGGCAATGGTGTCCCGGGTCTCGCGGTACGAGGTGGATGAGGTGGTTCGGGGCGCCGCCGCGGCATATGCTGATCCGACGTTACGGTCGTTGGACGCCATTCATGTGGCTACCGGCCACGCGGTGTTCGGCGCCAGGTTGACGGCGTTCGTCGCCTACGACGGGCGGCTGCTATCAGCGGCGGAGGCGATCGGGCTGCCCACGGTCTCGCCGGGCAGCTGAGTGGCCAGTTGTCGCACGCTTTTGAGTGGTTTGCGTACCATAACTGGCCACTCGGCGAGAGATGTCCGACCCCGCCTCTACCGTGACAACCATGAGCGGGCGCAGGCAGTCGAACGACAACGCGGGGGCCGGATTCGGTCTGCTGCTGATCATCGCGCTGCTGTGGTGGCTGCGCTGGTTCATTCTGGCCGCCATCGTGATCACCCTGCTGGTGCTGGCCACCCAGCGGCTGATGCGCAGGTACGCCCAGCATCGCGCGGCGGAGTCGGCTCGTCTCGCCGCGATCCGGCACCGTGCCGAGATCGAGAACGCGCAAGTGCTGCGCGGGGACCCACGCGGCTTCTTCGGGCACTACCCGCTGCCGGATCCGGAGCTGATCCCGCAGTGGTACAAGGCGGGTTGATCAGCCGCCCGGCGCCGCCATGCCGCACACTGGGTCCATGGAATCCGGCGACACCAGGGTGGCGGTCTACCTCGACTTCGACAACATCGTCATCTCCCGCTATGACCAGGTGAACGGGCGCAGCTCCTTTCAGCGCGACAAGGCCAAGGGCCTGGACACCGACCGGCTGGAACGGGCCGTCGTCGACGTCGGGGCCATCATCGACTTCGCGTCGTCATTCGGCACCCTGGTCCTGACCCGCGCCTACGCGGACTGGTCGGCGCAGGTCAACACCGGCTACCGCGCACAGTTGGTGGGTCGCGCGGTGGATCTGGTGCAGCTGTTCCCGGCGGCGGCCTACGGCAAGAACGGCGCCGACATCCGGCTGGCCGTCGACGCGGTCGAGGACATGTTCCGGCTGCCGGATCTGACCCATGTGGTGATCGTGGCCGGCGACTCGGACTACATCCCATTGGCGCAGCGGTGCAAGCGGCTGGGCCGCTATGTGGTCGGGATCGGGGTTGCCGGCTCGACCAGCCGGGCACTGGCGGCCGCCTGCGACGACTTCGTCAGCTACGACGCACTGCCGGGGGTGCCGGCCGTCGAAGCCGCGTCGTCCGACGACGACACATCCAAACCCAAACGTCGCACCCGCACCAAGACCGAGCCCGAGGAGCCGCCGGATCCAGACCCGCAGGACGCCGCGACCCGGCTGTTGACCCGGGCGCTGCAGATCGGCCTGGAGAAGGACGATGTGGATTGGCTGCACAACTCGGCGGTCAAGGCGCAGATGAAGCGGATGGATCCCTCGTTCAGCGAAAAGTCGTTGGGCTACAAGTCGTTCAGCGATTTTCTGCGGTCCTACTCGGACCTGGTGGAACTCGACGAGAGCTCGACGACCCGGTTGGTGCGGCTACGCGGCTGATTTAGATGTGCGGGGCTTCTTTGATCTTGCTGTCCTCGTTGCCCAGCGTCTTGCAGTAGGTGGTCGCGGCCGCGCGCGCAGCCGAGATCTCCAGCTCGGCGGGCTCGCTCTTGCCCTCGTCCTTCAGCATTTTCTTGACCACGTCGGTCTGCTTGCTGTCGTCCTGGGACAGGTAGGTCTTGCACTTGGTGTCGCCGCCCTCGTTGATCACCTTCGAGCAACCCGTCACCGCCAGCGCCACCGACATCCCGATCACAGCCAGTCCGCGTAGGACACGAATCCCAGTAGTCATAGGCGCATATGTACCCCAACTGCGGCTCCTTAAACCGGCGGGTGCACCGCACCCCCTAGGCTGATCGTCATGGCGGACACAGTCGATCCGGCGCGGATTCTGCAGGACGTTCTCACCGAGCGCGGCCCGCTAGGAAAACCCGAGTTGGCCGAGTCGCTCCGCGACGCCGGGGTGGCCGAGCCGGACCTGGAGCTGCGCGCCGATCGCTTCGAACTCACTTGTCCGGTAGGCGAGTTGGTCGACGAACGATTCGCGTGGCTGCCGCATCTGCTGGCCGGGCGCATCTTCACCCACCGGCTGGGCGCGGTGGAAGTAGCCCAGGATGCACTGCTGGTCACCCCGGACCTGAGCCCGATCGCCGCCCTGAGCGAGCACGCACCCTATGAGCGGCTGACCGACGGGTCATCGATCTATCTGGCGGTCGCCGACTATGACGACGAGCTGCTGGAGGAACGCGGCATCGCGATCGAGCTGGACGAGACGGTGCTGCTGCTGGATCCCGGCACCCTGGCCGGTCTGCCCGCCGGCGAGGGCGATTTGATCGGGTTGCGGCTGACCGGGCAGGGACTCTCCCTGGAAAAGGTCGAAAAGCCGATCGAAGACACCGACATCGGTGCCCGGCTGGCCGAGGCGCTGGGACCCGACGAGCCGGAGTTCTTCGAGGCGGCGGTGTGGACGGTGTGCAGCGCGGATAAGGGGTTGTTCACCGAGCCGCTGCCGCCGCTGAGCGACATCGCCGACGCCAGCGGTCTGGCCCACCGCGGCGCATGGCTGGCGGAATCCGGATTCGATTTCAACCGTTGGGATTTCGACCAGGGCTGCGCGCGGCTGGCGCAGCGACACGGCCTCGAGGATGCCGAGGCGGTCGCGGTGCACACACTGATCCAGCTCTACGAGGTGATGGGGTTGATGCTGGAGGCGGCCACCGAGGAGGTTCCGTCGGACGCGACCGAGCGGGTCGCGCTGGATTCGGTGACCGACACGCTGCCCGACGTCATCGGCGAGTTGGGGGCCGCGCTCGCCGACCCGATGGTGGCCGAGGTGCTGGTCGACGAGACCGTCGGGTCCGGCGGCGACGGGGCGGCCACGCTGGCGGTGTTCGCCGAGGTGCTGGAGTCACGGGTGCCGCGCTCGGCGCGGGTGGCGTGCCGTTGGCTGCGCGCGGTGGCGCTGGAGCGCGGCGGCGACGTCGCAGCCGCCGAACGCGAACTGCTGGCCGCCGAATCGATGGACACCGACTGGCCGCTGCCATTATTCGACCTGGCCCGCTTCGCCTCCGATCGCGGCGACGCCGAACACGGGTTGGCGCTGCTGCGCCGCGCCGGCGCCGATGACGAGTTCCCGCTGGTCGAGTTGCTGCAGCAGTTCCGGATCACCCCGCGTAGCGATGTGGGCCGCAACGAACCGTGTTGGTGCGGCTCGGGACGCAAGTACAAGAAATGTCATCTCGGCAACGAGGAGCTGCCGCTGGCGACGCGGGCTCGGTGGTTGTACGCCAAGGCAATTCAGCATGCCGGGCAGGGCGGCTGGGACGAGCTGCTGCACGCGGTCAGCCTCGAACGCTGCCCGGACGCCGAGTCGCTCGCCGACATGCTGGCCGAGGCGCTGGCCGACCCGCTGGTGCTCGACGCGGTGCTGTTCGAGGGCGGCGCGTTCGCGGAGTTCCTGGCGCAGCGCGGATCGCTGCTGCCCGAGGACGAGCGGGCGCTGGCCGAACAATGGGCGACGACGACGCGGTCGGTGTTCGAGGTCGAGCAGGTGCACCGCGGCCAGGGCAGCACCCTGCGCGACGTGCGCAGCGGGACCAGCCACCAGGTGCCCGAGGTGGTCATCGGCGGCGGGCTGCAGCCCGGGCAGCTGATCTGCGCGCGGCTGATACCCGTCGCCGACACCGTCGTCTGCTTCGGTGGCACCGAACCGGTGGCCGACGACGAACGCGACGCGCTGGTGGCGCTGCTGGATGCCGAGCCCGACGCGGTGGAGCTGGTGGCGCAGCTCAGCGGCCGCCAGTTGGCGCCATGAGGCGATCCCCCGCGCTCAGCACATCATGCCGGCGAAGAACGCCCCCGACACCAGCCCGATGACCAGGGCCGCGGTCGGCTGACCCATTGCGGTCGCGGCCACCACCGCGACGATCGCCACCACGGCGATCATCCACAGCGACGTGAGCAGCAGCCACCGCGTCGGCGTGCCGCGGACTGCGCGCACCGCCTGAACCTGAAACACCGTGTCCTCACCCGGCCGGCTCATGGCACCCCTTCGCTGTTACCTACGTCACATTCTACGTGGCGTCGTGGGCTACATCACACCATATCGGTCGGGGCGAAGCCAGTCCCGCGATCAGCGCGCCGGAACCGGCCTGACGCAGCAAAAATTCGACGCCGCTGCGGGGCGTCAGCAGCGGCGTCGATCAATGAGCGGTTTGGCGGGCTTAGAACACCAACTGCCGAGGCAGCACGGTGGCGGCCGGGCGCGGGTAGGGGTTGCCGTAGCAGGGACCCGCCGCGACCGGGGTCATCCGGTCGTTCATCGTCGTCGACCCGATGTAGCGCTCGAAGATCCGCCAGCCGCGCTCGGTGCGGCGCAGCCGGTCGGTCATCGCGGAGTACACCCAGATGCCGGGCATGTCCTCGGCGCCGGGCTCGCGGCCGGTGACGGCGTTGGAGACGGGCGCGTCGGAGTAGCGAACGATCAGGTTGTGGTAGCGCACGATCAGCCCGTCACCGTCGGCGTCGACGATCGGGTTGGTGGCCACCCGGCTGATCCCGGGGCCGCTGTACAGCGACGCCTGCTGGAAGAATCGCCGCAGCTCAACGTGCCCCTGGGTGACACCCTGGCTGTGGAAGGTGGTGCCGTCCGGCAGGAACGCCCCGACCATCGAGTCGATCTCGTAGGCGTCGAACAGCAGGTTGACCCGGTTGATGAAGTCGATGGCGTCGCTGCGGTCGGTGGCGTCCACGCAACTGTCGAGAGAGATCGGCGGCAGACTGGACATTTGGGCACCTCCCGGTTGGCTACGGTTTCGTTGTTCTGATGTTAGACCATAGTTGTTCACCTTCCGTTCACCTAATCGAGCATCACAGTTAACTCACAGGCGTCCGATGCGGGGCCGTGACCGGATTCAGCGCCGTTCGCCGCCGTCGCCCCCCTGGCCTGGCATGCTTTCGTGCGGAGTGGTCGAGACGCGAGGTGAGCACATGCAGGCACAGACCGATATCGCGCGGGAGCTCGCCGACATCGTCGGCGATGCGCAGCTGCTGACCGGTGAACGGATCGGGCCGGACTATCACCACGACGAAGCCCTGGTCGGCGACCCGGTGGGCCCGCGCTACGTGGCCCGCCCGCAGACCCCCGAGCAGGTCGCCGCGCTGCTGGCCGCCGCGACCCGGGCCGGGGTTCCGGTGACCGCCCGCGGCTCGGGCAGCGGCCTGTCCGGGGCGGCGCGACCCTGCCCGGACGGGCTGCTCGTCTCCTTCGAGGCGATGAACGCGATCCTGGAGATCGACGCCGACAACCAGGTCGCCGTCGTGCAGCCCGGGGTCACCCTGGCCGACCTCGATGTCGCCACCGCCCCGCACGGCCTGGTGTACACGGTGTTTCCCGGGGAGCTCTCGGCCAGCGTCGGCGGCAACGTCGGCACCAACGCCGGCGGCATGCGGGCGGTCAAGTACGGGGTGACCCGGCACAACGTGCTCGGGCTGCAGGCCGCGCTGGCCACCGGGGAGCTGATCCGCACCGGCGGCAAGATGACCAAGCTGTCCACCGGCTACGACCTGACCCAGCTGATCATCGGCTCCGAGGGCACCCTGGCGCTGGCCACCGAGGTCACCGTGCGGTTGTATCCGCGGCTCACGCATGCGGCCACCCTGCTGGCCCCGTTCCCCGACCTGCCCGCGGTGATGCGCGCGGTGCCCGCGGTGGTGCGCAGCGGGGTCGACCCCAACATCCTGGAGTACATCGACCAGCTCACCCTGGCCGCGATCACCTACGCGCAGAACCTGAGCCTGGGCATCCCCGACACCATCCGCGACGCCGCCCAGGCGCATCTGGTGATCGGGTTGGAGAACCGCGACCACGACCGCCTCGACGACGACGTGGCCATGGTCGGCGAGCTGCTCGAATCGCTGGGTGCCCTGGACTTGTATGTGCTGGAAGGCAATTCGGCGCATGCGCTGATCGAGGCCCGCGAGCATGCGTTCTGGACCGCCAAGGCGGCCGGCGCCAACGACGTCATCGACGTGGTGGTGCCGCGCGCGCAGATGCCCGACTTCCTCACCCGGTCCCGCGAACTCGCCGGGCAGGCCGGAGCCGGGGTGGTGGGCTGCGGGCACGCCGGGGACGGCAACGTGCACCTGGGCGTGTTCTGCGGCGACGACGAGGCGCGCCACCGGTTGCTGCACGACATCTTCGCCGTCGCGATGGAGCTGGGCGGGGCGATCTCCGGGGAGCACGGCCTGGGCCGCGCCAAGGTGCAACACTTCCTGGAACTGGAGGATCCGGTGAAGGTCGCGTTGATGCGCCGCATCAAGGAGGCGTTCGACCCGGCCGGGATCCTCAACCCGGGGGTGCTGCTTTGAGGCCCGGCGAGTGTGCCGTTTGATACGCGACATGCGGCGTGTTGCGGATCAAACCGCGCACTCGGCGCCACGAGACGAAAGGTGACCCCATGACCAACGGTGCGCAGGCACTGATCACCAGCCTGGTGGACTCCGAGGTGACGGTGTGCTTCGGCAACCCGGGCACCTCGGAGATGCACTTCGTGGCCGCGCTGGACACGGTGCCGGCGATGCGCGGGGTGCTGTGCCTGTTCGAGGGCGTGGTCACCGGCGCCGCCGACGGCTATGCCCGCATCGCCGAGAAGCCCGCCGTCACCCTGCTGCACCTGGGCCCCGGCATGGGCAACGGGCTGGCCAACCTGCACAACGCGCGGCGCGCACATGTGCCGCTGATCAACGTGATCGGCGATCACGCCACCTACCACAAGAAGTACGACGCGCCGCTGGAGTCCGACATCGAACCGCTGGGTGAGTGGACGCACGGCTGGACGCGGCGCACCGGCTCGGGTGCCGACGTCGGGCGCGACGCCGCCGAGGCGGTGGCCGCCGCGATGGCCAGCCCGGCGCAGGTCGCCAACCTGATCCTGCCCGCCGACATCTCCTGGGATGAGGGCGCCGAGCCTTCCGGGCCGGTCGACCCGGTGCCGCCCGCGGTTCCCGATCCCGCGGCGGTGCGCGCGGTCGTCGACGCGCTGCGCTCCGGTGAGCCGACGGTGCTGCTGATCGGCGGCCCGGCCACCGGGGTGCGCGGGCTGCAGGCCGCCGACCGGATCGCCGCGGCCACCGGCGCCAAGGCGATGGTCGAGACCTTCCCGGCCCGGTTGACCCGCGGCGCCGGGGTGCCGGCCGCCGAGCGTCTGGGGTATCTGGCCGAGCAGGCCGCGGCCCAACTCGGCGGGATCACGCACCTGATCGTGGCGGGCACCCGCTCGCCGGTGTCGTTCTTCGCCTACCCCGACAAGCCCAGCGACCTGGTGCCCGAGGGTGCGGTGGTGCACACCCTGGCCGATCTGGACACCGACGTGGTGGGCGCGCTGGAGCAGGTGGCCGAGCAGGTGGCGGCCGGTGTCGATCCGCGACCGGCGGTGGCCGCTACCCCGGAGTTGCCGTCCGGGGCACTGACCGCGCAGAACTGGGTGCAGGTGATCGGGGCGCTGCTGCCGGAGAACGCGATCATCTCCGATGAATCCAACACCTCCGGGCTGCTGTTGCCGATGGCCACCGCCGGCTCGCCCCGCCACGATGTGCTCACCTTGACCGGCGGCGCGATCGGGCAGGGTCTGCCGGTGGCGGTGGGCGCCGCGGTCGCCGCGCCGGAGCGTCCGGTGATCGCGCTGCAGGCCGATGGCAGTGCGGCGTACACGATTTCGGCGCTGTGGACGATGGCGCGCGAGCAGCTGGATGTGACGGTGGTGCTGATCAACAACAGTGCCTATTCGATCCTGCGGATGGAGCTGGCCCGGGTGGGTGCCGGCGCAGGCGGCCCCAAGGCCAACGATCTCCTCGACTTGTCTAGACCGAACATGGATTTCGCGAAGATCGCCGAGGGCTTCGGGGTGCCGGCCACGGTGGCGACGACGTGTGAGGAGTTGGCTGAGCAGTTCGGTGCGGCACTGGGTGAGCCGGGGCCGCATCTGATCGACGCGCGGATGCCGGCGCTGTTCTAGCTGAGCAGCAGGACCAGCCAGGTCAGGGCCAGCACCCCGGCGTAGCCGATCAGCACCGACCGTGCGACCCGGGTGGGTCGCGGCGGCCCGTGCGCGACGAACGCCAGTGCGAATCCGAGGATCGCGATCACGGGCAACGTCACCGGCCAGGTGGCCAGCAGCAGCATCGGGCCGTAGTACAGCAAACCCATGATGGCCAACAGGATTCGGTCGCCGGTGGACGTCGCGGCGTCTCCCCTGCTCGCCACCAGAAACGCGACCGACATCACCAGGCCGCCCAGCAGGAACCCGGCCGCGGCGGTCAGCGCGATCGATGACGCGATCCGCCGCGCGGACGGCATCTGGCGAATGGGCACGGCGGCCTCCTCTTGATGCCGAGTGTGGCAGCGGGCGGTAGCCCGTGTCACTTCACGCGGCCGTTGTCGGGGCCCGGCGCACAATCAGCGCATGTATGACACGCACCCCTACATCGACCCCGTCGCGCGGATGCCGGGTTTCCACGACGCCACCTGCCGGGTC
The DNA here is from genome assembly GCF_059812545.1 of Mycobacterium sp. NGS50. Lineage (NCBI taxonomy): Bacteria > Bacillati > Actinomycetota > Actinomycetes > Mycobacteriales > Mycobacteriaceae > Mycobacterium > Mycobacterium sp. NGS50. The sequence continues at coordinate 95,120 of NZ_JCALCW010000007.1, read as the reverse complement.
ACCTGGTCGCCACGGGATGCCGCACCACCCACCGTCGTCGCTGGGCCGTACCTGGATGCGGAATCAGCGAGCGGGACCGTGTATCTGGGCTGCGGGATCGAGGCGGCGATCGAGGACCTCGGCATCGGTGAGCTGGTGGACTACGAGCATCTGGCGACGGTCGCCGATCTGGTCAGCGAACAGCTCACCGACCGGCCGTGGGCCGAGGTCCGCTGCCGCCACGGCACCGCCCGCATCGAGCTGCTGGAGCGCGCCGGGTCGTAGCCGACCGCAACCGGGCGCATGATGGAGGTTGTGCGGATCGCAACGGGGGTGTCCACCGAGGCCGACGCGCGGCAGGCCGCGCTGGCGGCCGCAACACAGGCCCGTGACGGGCTGGACGGCGCGTCGCCGTCGTTCGCGGTGTTGCTGGCCTCGCGTGCCCACTCCGATCAGGCCGCGGAGGTCCTGCGGGCGGTGCAGCAGATCGTGGAGGCGCCGGCGCTGATCGGGTGCATCGCCCAGGGCATCGTCGCCGGGCGCCGCGAGATCGAGGACGGGCCGGCAGTGGCGGTATGGCTGGCCTCCGGGCTGCCCGCCGAGACGTTCGCGCTGGACTTCTTGGGCACCGAAGCCGGTGGCCTGATCGCCGGGTACGAGTTCGACCCGACCACAGCGGATCTGCACCTGCTGCTGCCGGACCCCTACACCTTCCCGGCCGACGTGCTCGTCGAGCACCTCAACGCCGACCGGCCCGGGACCACCGTGGTGGGCGGGGTGGTCAGCGGCGGGCGGGAACGCGGTGAAACCCGGCTGTTCCGCGACGACCGGGTGCTCACCACCGGGCTGGTCGGGGTGCGGCTGCCCGGCGCGCACACCGTCCCGATCGTGTCGCAGGGCTGCCGGCCGATCGGTCACCCCTACACCGTCACCGGCGCGGACTGCGCGGTCATCACCGAGCTCGCGGGTGAGTCGCCGTTGCAGCGGCTCAACGAGATCGTCGACGGGCTCTCCCCCGAGGAGCAGGCGCTGGCCAGCCGCGGCCTGCAGATCGGGATCGTCAGCGACGAGCATTTGGCATCTCCGGGACAGGGCGACTTCTTGATCCGCGGGTTGCTGGGCGCCGACCCGTCCACCGGGGCGATCCAGATCGGCGACCTGGTGGAGGTCGGGGCGACCGTGCAGTTCCAGGTTCGCGACGCGGTGAGCGCCGATCACGACCTGCACCAGACGCTGCAGCGCACGACGCTGCCGGGCAGCCCGGTGGGTGCGTTGCTGTTCACCTGCAACGGGCGGGGCCGGCGGATGTTCGGGCGCGCCGATCACGACGCGTCCACGATCGCCGACGTGCTGGGCGATCTGCCGCTGGCCGGCTTCTTCGCCGGCGGCGAGATCGGGCCGATCGCGGGACGCAATGCGCTGCATGGGTTTACCGCATCGATGGTGGTGTTCGTGGAGTAGCGGTTTGCACCTGATCGAACCGAGAAGCGGCGGACCACCACACGAAATGCCCGCCTCTGAGCGACTTTTCAGTGGGGGCCGAACCGCATGGACGGTGAAGTGACGGTTCGTGAGCGCACCGCTAGCGTCAGGTGATCGACATCCCGGGGGCCCGATGGAGCACATTATACTCAAATATAACTCCCGGGAGGTGGGCGTGTACTCAATCAGTCTTCGCAGAGTCGGCGGCTCCGTCATGCTCGCCGTGCCTCCCGCGTTGCTGGACGAATTGCAGCTGCAAGCGGGGTCCAAAGTTGATCTAACTCTAGAGGACGGCCGTTTGGTCATCGAACCGCAGCTGCGCCCCCGCTACACCCTCGACGAGCTCCTGGCGCAGTGCGACGCCTCAGCACAGATCGCCGACGAAGACCGGGAATGGCTCGATACACCGCCGGTTGGCCGCGAGTTGCTGTGATGGACCGGGGTGACATCTACCTGGTATCACTCGACCCGTCCGCCGGCCACGAACAGCGGGGTACACGCCCGGTACTGATCGTTTCACCTGGGGAATTTAACCGCTTGACGAAGGCACCGGTGGTACTGCCGATCACCCGCGGCGGCGACTTCGCCCGTGCTGCCGGCTTTGCGGTCTCCCTGACCGACGCCGGAACCCGCACGCACGGTGTGGTGCGGTGCGACCAGCCGCGGACCCTGGATCTGGGCGCCCGCAAGGGGCGCAAACTCGAAAGTGTGCCGCAAGCAATCATGGATGACGTGTTGGCCAGGCTGGTTACGATCCTCCAATAGGTCACCGTCACATCGGATACCGGCGGATAATGCGTTCGTGCCCGTTCCTCCCGCCGGCTCGGCATTCTGCGCCATCAACGGTGATGGTCCCGATCCGCTGCTGCTAGGACAGCGGGTGGTTGCAATCCTTGAGACCGGGCTACGCACGGCGACCTACAAGCTTGCCACCCTGATGGCGCTCATCGACCATTGCATCGAGAACGTCCCCGAACAGCCCAGCGATGTATTGGCAGTGCCGATTCCCGATTTATCCCACCGAGTGCTGGAGATTTACTGGCCGCAGGTACGCCCATTCGAGGGACAAGTCTTGTCTCAGATTCACAGTTCAACGAACGCGACAATCCCAGACGCCACAAGGAAATTGCGTATTCAATCCGGAGTCGGCGATAGTGGCCTGCCGGTCGACATCGCTATCATGCGTGCACCCGAGGCATATGAAGCGGCAATTGATTCCATCAGCGTCTGCTTGGCCGGCGAGCCGCTTCGACGCCTCCAGCGCATCGGCAATGCGACTGGCGGCGAGGCTTTTCTCTACGACGATGCTTTCCTGCAGAAGCCGAGCAGGTCAGCCAAGCGGGTCCGCAGCTACGCCATAGATCTCAAGCCCGGTGTGGCCAATGGGCTCGCACGACTGGCCGGACTGTTGAAGCCGTCGCTGGAAATCATGTGGATCGAGGACGTGCGGCGGATGAACAAAGCGTTCCTCAACGACAAGGCACCCGACGTTGCCGGTCATCTGTTCGGGCGCAAACGCATCGATCTCAGTCCCGTCCGCGACGCGTTCACCGACACATTTGGTCCACATTGCTTCTATTGCCACACCCACCTTTCGGCGAGCCCAGCGGTGGATCACGTGCTGCCCTGGTCGCTGGTCGGTATCAACGGCCTGGCCAATCTGGTCCTTGCATGCAGCCGCTGTAACGGCGACAAGAGCAACGCGCTACCCGCGGTGTCGATTCTGGACAGCGTTTTGAAGGATCCACAACGACGAGATCAGCTGGCGCATGTCGCATCCGAGATCCAATGGCCAATGCAACGTGATCGAGTCGTGGCCGCGGCGTGCGGTATCTATCGAGGACAGCCGGGAGTTCCGACATGGTCCGGGTATAAGCAGGCCAGCCGGATCGACATCGGTTTTGTGCCTTCGTGGGTGTGACCGGGGCTCCCTACCGCCAGTACTTTTCCGGCCGGATCCGGTCTTCTCCCGACCAGCGATAGGCCATCAACGGCCCGCCCTTGACGGCGCTGAAGTCCACGCAAGCGGTGTATTCCGACCAGTCTTGGCCGTGTACGGGTGAGCCGTGCCGCCAGTAGTGGCCGTAGAACACCGGCACTTCCGCTGCGTAGGCGTGGTCCCGGGCACTGTCCGGCAGCGCCAGCTCCGGCAGCTGCGGGTAGGGATCACCGGTGGCCGTTGTGAAGGTGCTGCTGATTTCGGCGATGTCGCGCAGGGTGCGGGCGTCGCCGTTCCACCACCGCATGCGCGCACTGCCGCGTGAGATGTTGTCCTTGTCCTGGTATTTCGGCTGACCGTGCTCGACCAGACTGATCTCCGGGCCTTTCAACAGCGTCTCGATGGCGCCGTAGAGCGGATCACCCTCGGTGGTGGCCGCCACCAGGTGGTCTCGATCGGTGAACGGAGCATTGGAGCCGCACCGCTGGTGAACCACCGCCATCGAACCGTCGTGCCAGCAGGCGTGCACCACCCCAGCCCACCGAGATCCAGCCACAGCGGCAGGGTCGCGAACCAGCCCAGGTAGCGGTCGCGGTCCGCGCCGGTGACCTGGTCCAGAAATTCCTGGTGTTGGCGGGTGTTCTTCTCCGACCACGGGCTGTCCGGGTCGTCGTGGGCACGCAGGTATTTCCCACTGCCGGGCGGGTGTTCGGCATGGTAGGCCAGCGCGTTGAATTCGTGGTTGCCATCACGATGCGCGCGCTGCCGGCATCGACCATGTTCTTGACCACCTGCAGCACCCGCAGTTGTTCGTCTCCGCGGTCGATGAGGTCACCGACGAAGATGGCCTGCCGGCGCGGGTGGCGGTATTCCGCTGAGGCGCCGCCGGTTGCGTAGCCCATGCCGGTCAGCAGCTCTTCCAGCTTGGTGGCGCAGCCGTGAACGTCGCCGATGATGTCGTAACCCTCTACCGCGGATTCAGTCACCCGGGCCCTCCCGTCTTGTTGCTCCAATTCTCTCAACGGGCACCGACACAAAATCGGGCTGCGGCTGTCGGCGGGGAGGAGGGGCTAGGGCGCGGGTGGGATGTTGTGGTTGAGGGCGAAGCGGTTGTGCGGGTCCAGGCGGGCCTTGAGCGCGGCCAGCCGCCGGTAGTTGTCCTCCCCGAAGCTGGCCCGGATGCGTTGCGGCTCTTGCTCACCCACGAAGTTCAGATATGCCCCGTCGGCTCCGAGCGGACGCAGCACGTCCTGGGCGTGCGCGGCCCACGCCAGGCAGCGCTCGGTGTCGGCCGGCTCGGTCCAGGTCGTCATCAGATGGATGACGTACGGGTAGCCGCGCGCGCTGAGGGCCGTGGCGTCGGGGGCGACGCGGCCGGCGGCCCCGCCGAGCCGGATCAGGTTCAGCCGGGTTTGTGGGGCGGGCCGGTCCCCGCCGAGCTGGGTGATGGCCGTTATCGCCGCGTCGGAGAGGTCCTCCAGATACACCGACGTCCAGGTGTTGAACCAGCCGAACCGGGCGGTGTCGTCGAGCACCGTCTGCCAGGTCACGTACAGCATTTTGCGCTGCTGGGTGGCCACCGGTTGCACGCCGGGGACGTCGAGCAACGCCGCGAGGTCGGTGGCCCCGATCTCGTCGGTGCGGGTGGAGCAGGCCGAGATGTTGACCTGCGGGCGGCCCGACTCCAGGTCGGTGGAGTAGTCGAGGATGGCGGCGAGATGATCTGGCGCCTGGTCCATTCGGGTGCGGAAGTGTCGCAGCACGGCGTCGGTGTCGGCTGCGTCGTAGCTGCGGATGGCGCCGTTGACCCGGGGCTGCTCGTGTAACCGCAGCACGAGTTCGGTGACCACCCCGAAGTTGCCGCCGCCCCCGCGCAGCCCCCACAGCACGTCCGGGGTCGGCATCTCCCGAACCGACAGCACCTCCCCGTCGGCGGTCACCAGGTCGGCGCCGATCAGGTTGTCGCATGCCAGACCGTAGGCGCGTGAGAGCCAGCCGATCCCGCCGCCGAGGGTGAACCCGCTGACCCCGGTCGTCGAGATCGTTCCGCCGGGGCAGGCCAACCCGTGCGGGGTGCAGGCCCGGTCGACGTCGCCCCAGGTGGCGCCGGCCCCGACGTGGGCGATCCGCTTCTCGGCGTCTACCCGTACCGCCCGCAGCAGCGACACGTCGATGACGACGCCGCCGTCGGTGCAGCCGTGCCCGGCCACCCCGTGCCCGCCGCCGCGCACCGCGATCGGCAGACCCGAGTCGACGGCGTAGCGCACCGCGGCCACGACGTCGTCGCGGCTGCGGCAGTACAGCAGGACGGCGGGCCGTTTGTCGATCAGGCCGTTGAACACCCGGCGCAACCGGTCGTAGCCGGCGGTGTCGGGATAGACCGCCTCCCCGGTGAAACCGGGCGGCCCCGGCGCATCAGCCACCGGGCAATCCCATCATGGGCTCACCGGTGGACGACAGGGACCAACGTCATCGGGGCTCCCCGGCGGGTCGGCGCCGCGCCGCGGCCCTGATTTTGCGCCCAGGGCTGCGCTCCGGGCGCGATCACAGCCCTCACCGCAAAAAGGGCGGGTCGCCGGTCACCTGCGACCGATCCGACGGCTGGTTGCAGGCTGTGGAATGGAATCGCGCGACGCAATTGGCCGACCGCGGCACCGGAGTAGGCTGCCCACCATGCCGCCGGAGGATCTCGAGGCACGCATCACCAAGCTGGAGGGCGAGGTGCGCGAGTTGCGCGGCCGCGTGCGCGCCACCGAGCAAGACGCCACTGCTGCTCGGGTGCTCGCCGGCGGGGCGGATCGCGACATCGGCGAGGTCGGCGCCGAGGTCCGCGACTTCCGAAACGCCACCACCGCCAGCTTCAACGCGCTGCGGGAGGACATGGTCGACATGCGCCAGGAGATGCGCGCCAAGTTCGACGTGGCCGCCGCCGGCCAGCAGCGCATCGTCAAGCTGATTCAAACGGTCATCGACGCGCAGGGCGACAAAGACTCGGCCTGAGCTGTCCGCTAGTCGGCGGTGAGCTTCGCCCCACACGCCGGGCACCACCGGACGTCGCCGCCGAGCAGCGCCATGAGGGATGAAGGATCCGCGACGTGCAGGGTGCACGCCGTTCGGGCGAGATGTGCGCGGATGGCGCCCACGATGAATCCCGCTCGCCCGACCGGCCCGGACACGTACCCGTCGACACTCGTTGTGCCCTCAGCGATCACGTCGCTTTCGTCGAGCTCGCGGTCCGCACCGCGCAGGGCGCCGTCGGGGTCGACGCCGACGACGGCGTAGGCGAAGTGACCGGACGGCCGCAGGTCGAGTTCGATGCGCCACGACCTGGACAGGGATCGCAGCCAACGCGACCTCCGCAAGTCACGCCGACTCGGCCCGCCGGCTGCGCAACGCGTCGCACGCCGCGACGAACCGGCGCCACTCGGCCTCGGTGGGCCGGGCCCCGCCGTTGACCGCCGCCGTCGAGTCGACGACCAGGCCGGGCGCCAACGGGTCCAGCAGGGCGGCGAGTTTGGCGATGTGACCGGCCGGGCTGTCGGCCCAGCTCTGATACACCCGTTTGCGGATCCACGCCCGGGCGCTGTCGGCGCCGGCGGCCAGATCCAGCTCCGGAAGCCGCAGCGCCCGCCCGCAGCGGCTGGCCTGCTCCTCGAAGCGGTCCCCCCACGACTCGGTCTGCCAGCCGGGCCACCGCTCGGGAAGTTCGCGGCAGATGCCCATGTTGTCGACACAGTGCCACTCGGCCACCGCCTGACGGCCGACATCGACGTGGACACCACCTTCGGGCAGCGTCTGCAGGGTCAGCCGGGTCTGCCCGCGGCCGGGGAGTTTGTCCAGCAGCGCCGGGCCGTGCCAGGCCTGACTGACCGTCCAGCGCAGTGGCCACAGCCGCAGCTGACCGTCGCCATCAACGACCGACACCACCTGGCACATCTCGGTCCGGTTGGCGGCCAGCTTGGTGGCCGGGCATTTGGGCCAGTCGTCGTCGCGCCATTGCGCACCGACATATCCGGCCAGCTCGGCAGGCCCGTCATAGGCCCAGCCCACCGCATATCCCGGCCACAGGTCCGGAAGCACGGCCAGCATCGCGCGGCGTTCGAGCATGGTGTCCATCAACTCGTCGCCGAAGAACAGCAGCCGGTGCTGGTCCAGATCGATGACCGCACCGCCGTCGGCCCAGGCTGAGGGCAACCAGCCGATGTTGGGCAAGTCTTCCAGCGAATCCACATAGCGCAGCGCCAACTCCGGCCCGCCGAGCAGCGCGTCGAGCATGCGGCAGCCCGCCCAGTGTGCGTAATACAGTTTCCAGTCGCCGTATTCGACCACGACGAAATTCGCCCGGTTGCCCATGTCGTCCGCCTTTTTGTGTTGGCGGCCAGTGTGCTCCGCGGCGACGGTATCGGGTAGTCACCGGCGGTCGGGGTTGTGCATGCGTCGGCGGGTTCAGGCCGAGCCGTGGTCGGTGAACCACTGCTCGAATTCGGCCATGCTCTGCGCGTCGTCGTGCTGCGCGTCGGGCAGCAGATCGTCGTGCACGACGCCGGCGGGTGCGACCGGCAGCGCCTGAAAGCGGCCGTGCTCGATATCGCCGAGGATCTCGTAGGCCTCGTGGACGACCGCGCCCAGCAGATCGCGTGCGTTGTCGCTGTCGCCGGCGCGCTGCTGGTAGCGGTGAGCGGCGTTGCCGAGCCGGCCGAAGAACTCGAACTTCGTCATCGAATCGAACAGCGGTCGGCACGCGGCCCACAGGCCACGCACCAGCCACGACAGGCTTGCCGCGTGCGGGGTGACAACATATTTCAACGATTCGTCGTACTCGGATGCGGGCATCTCGGTGACGACGCACAACCCGGCGCCGCCCCACAGCCGCCAGTCGTGGCCGACCTCCCCGGCGGCGACGGCACGGTCCAGCGCGGCCAGTCGGGCCCGGGCCGCCGTCAGCTTGTCGTTCATAGTTGGAAAGCGTAGATCCGAGGTCCGACATTGAGCGTCAACAGCGAGGTTCCGCCTCGCACGTCAGCGCCGCTGGCCATCGCACCGTCTGCGAGAAAACGGGACCGATCGCTGCGGAATATCGGTATCACAGACTGCGGGAAAACGGTATCGCGCCGTTGTGGCCGCACCCTATATGCCCAGACTCGTCGATCCGCTGATCACCGAGCTGCTGGCGGGCTTTCCCGCTGTTCTGGTGGTGGGACCGCGGGCGTGTGGAAAGACGACAACGGCGGCCCGGCACGCTCGCACCGTCGTTCGACTTGACCGCGAGGCAGAAGCTGCGGCGGTTCGCGCCGATCCCGACGGCGCCTTGGATGTTGCGCGACCAGTACTGCTGGACGAGTGGCAGCTTGTGCCGGAGATCCTCGCCGCGGTGAAGCGGGCCGTTGACTCGCGTCCGGGGCCGGACAGCTATTTGATCACCGGATCGGTGCGCTCTGATCTGGAGGGTGCAGGCTGGCCGTTGACCGGTCGCGCGTTGCGGGTGCAGATGTACGGGATGACCGAGCGCGAGATCGGCGGCCACAGCACGACGGGGTCGCGGCTGGATCAGCTCGCAGCGCGCGGCGTCGATGGATTGCCCACACCCAATGATCCGCCCAAGCTTAACGAGTACATCGCCCGCGCCCTTCGGTCCGGGTTTCCCGAGGCCGTGCTGGCATCGTCGGATCGACTTCGCCGCCAATGGCTTCGGGCTTACATCGACCAGTTGCTCACCCGGGATGCCGAGACAATCGACAATGCCCGCGACCTGGTGCGACTGCGTCGCTACTTCCATACCCTGTGCCTGAACACCGCGGGCGTCGTCGCCGCTAAGACCCTCTACGACAGCGCTGGCGTGGACCGCAAGACCGCACTGGCATACGACCGGCTGCTCACCAATCTGCTGGTGGTCGACGAGGTGCCTGCGTGGTGGACGAACCGGCTCAAACGCTTGGCCCGGACCCCGAAGAGATACATCATCGACCCCGGTATCGTTGTGGCCCAGCTTCGTCTCGATCTCGCCGGCGTCCGCCGCGACGGTGACCTGCTGGGGCGTCTGCTGGATACCTTCGTCATGGCGCAACTGCGTGCCGACGCCGCCGTGGTCAGACCGAACCCAGTCTGTACCACCTGCGCACGGAGCAGGGCCGCCACGAGGTCGATATCGTCGTTGAATACGCCGAGGGAACCGTGTTCGGGATCGAGGTCAAGTCCGGCGGCGCTCCGGGCAGTGACGATGCCAAGCACCTGCGCTGGCTCCGCGATGAACTCGGCAACCGATTCATCGGCGATGCCCTGCTGCACTCCGGTCCCCGCCGCTATCCGCTCGCGGAACGCATTGTCGCTGCACCGATCTGCTCGCTGTGGGGGTGATGAGCTTGGCTACGATGGCACGCGGTCAATGATTCAATGGCGCGGTATCCGCAGTTGTCACTAAGCACCGCGCACGAGCTTTTCAATTCCTGCGAAGACTTTGCGGAGAACGTCGTCGGTGTCATCCATGTCCAGCACGACGGGGGCCATCTCGACGGGGCCGCGCGCATAGCGCAACACGTCGGGGAACTCGCCGACGCGCTCGACGAACTCATCAGTGAACCTGCGGTAGCCCTGCAAGGGAACATCCATTGCGCGGCCGCAATCGCGAAGGAAGGCAGCATGTTCCGCCGGCGCGACGACACCGCGAGACCGCTCGGCCAGACGCAGGAGGCGTTCGTGCAGATCCATCAGCCGGTTGGCCGCGTGCACGATGCCGTCGGCGTCAGCGCTGTCCTCGTCGTCGAGGTCGCCGAAGGCCCGCAGGAATCCCTGGCTGAGCATCACCTCCTCCAGCTGGCCCAGAAGCACGGAAAGCTGCTCCATAACGTCAAGCATGAAGCGCGCCAGCTCGGGTCCGGTGTGCATGCGCACGCCGTTTGGCGGGGCGTAGCCCAGCTGCTGATCGCGCAGCCGCGGCTGCACCTGTGCGCGCCGCTGCACCAGCACCGACGCGAACACCGCGTAGCGCCAGCATGGCGGGCGCTCGGCCAGCAGCGCGTCCAGACCTTCGGCGGTATAGGCAACTGCGGCCACATGCGGCTGTTCCCCTGCGTCCCCGTTGATCTCGTCCAGTCGCGGCTGCGGGGAGATGCGGCGCGTCGCCGCGGCACCCTCGGCGCCGTAGATCCCTCTGCTGTCGCCCCGCAGCGCCCAGCGGTGCTGTTGGTCGGCGCGATCACCGACGGCGTCTCGGCGCCGTGCAGCGATGCCGCGTCGTTCGCCGATCCACGGCGCCAGCGCATAGCCGGCAAAGCCCAGCCCCGCTACGGCGGTGATGGCCAACGCCCAGCCGATGGACCCGGCGGCGCAGGCGAGGACGACCACGACCGCGACCAGAACGGTGGCGCGCCGGATCGGACTGGACCAGACGAGGGGCCTCATGGCGCTCAGGGTAGAGATGGGCACTGACATGCCGGCAGGTCAGCGTGCGCGGCGCGGCGCGTTCCACTGGATCTCGATGTCAGCGGGGTCGATCGCCGGGCCGTCCAGGTCGTCGGTGACGCGCACCCCGATCCGGCGCTGGGTGTTGGTGTCGAGGAAGTTCAGCGGCGGCGCACCGTCCTGCAGGTACTTGTCGCCCCACTGCAGCAGCGACAGGAACACCGGCAGCAGGTCCTCGCCGGCCTCGGTCAGCCGGTACTCGTCGCGGGCCCGCTGGCCGGACTCCCGATAGGGGACGCGGGTGAGGATTCCGGCGGCCTCCAGCTGTTTGAGCGCCCGGGATATGGCCGGCGCCGATGCGCCGATGCGCGCGGTGAAGTCCTCGAAGCGGGTTGTGCCGTAGAAGCATTCCCGCACCACCAGGAACGCGGTCTTGGTGCTGAGCACGTCGAGCAGCTTGGCCACCGAGCAGGCGTCGCCGGTGGACCACCGTGTGCGGTCGCGCAGCCGGGGCTCGAACTTCATGTGACCCAGCATACGTGACTAACGATTGCGTTATTCAGAGAATCGTGGTTCCATCTCACTAACGAAATCGTTACTCAGATGGAAGGGGCTTCGAGATGGTGGCAGTGGCAGGCAAGGTGGTGGTGATCACCGGGGGTCGGCGCGGGCTGGGCGCGGCGCTGGTCGACGAGGTGCTGGCCCGTGGTGCGGCCAAGGTGTACTCGACCGCCCGCGCGGCGTTCACCGATGCGCGCCCGTCGGTGGTGACCCATGCACTCGAGGTGCGCTCCCCCGCGTCGGTCGCCGCGCTGGCCCAGGCGGCCGGCGACGCCGAGATCGTGTTCAACAACGCCGGGGTACTGCTGCCGGATTCGCTGCTGACCGGCTCCTTCGACGACATCAGCGACACCTTCGACGTCAACGTGTTCGGGCCGCTGCGCGTTGCCCGCGGGTTCGCGCCGATTCTGGCGGCCAACGGTGGCGGGGCCCTGGTCAACATGCACTCGGTGCTGTCGTGGATGGCCGGGGCCGGGGCCTACGGCGCCTCCAAGGCCGCCGCCTGGTCGGTGACCAACTCGCTGCGCACCGAGCTGGCGGCCCAGCACACCCAGGTCGTCGGGGTGCACGCCGGATTCATCGACACCGACATGGTGGCCGGGATGGCCGGCCCCAAGGTGACGCCCGCCCAGGTGGCCGCACGCATCGTCGACGGCCTGGAAGCCGGGACGGTGGAGGTGTTGGCCGACGACGTCTCCGTCGGCGTCAAGGCCGCGCTGTCGGGCCCGGTCGAAAACCTGGCCTTCAGCCTGACGCACTGACCCCCGTCCCCCGATCAGTTGAGGAGCACTTGCTATGCCGTTGTGGACGATTCACCACACCCCCGGGATCTTCAGCGTCGAGGAGAAGCAGGCGCTGGCATCCCGCATCACCGACTACTACGAGCGGGTCGGGCTGCCGCGCTTCTACGTGGTTGTCGTTTTCAGTGAGACCGCCCCCGAGGACCTCTACGTCGGCGGGGAGCCGACGCCGGCCGGGGTGCGCATCGTCATCGAGCACATCGCCCGGCGGGCCGGCGACGCGGACATCCGCCGGCGGATCACCGCGGGGATTCACACGATCCTCGCCCCCTACCTGGACCGGCATCCGGACCTGCACTGGGAATTCCATATCGACGAAACCAGCGAGGAATTGTGGATGATCAACGGACTGGTGCCGCCGCCGGGCGGGTCGGAAGCGGAGAAGCGTTGGGCGACCGAGAATGTGGTGTCGGCGTATTGAGGGATCGGCCATCGGCAACCGCGGCTGGTCGTCGGCGGCTCATCGGGTCGATCGCGGCGCTACAGGGTGCCGCGGGGAGCAACCCATTCATGACGGAATTCGATGACGGTGGCGGCGATGTCGAAGTCGCTGTCGTAGTGGATGACGGTGATGCGGTGCTCCGCAGCGAGCGCGGCGGTGAGCAGGTCGGGGATGCCGACAGACCGATGTTGACCGCGTTGCGCGAGACGGCGTTGGGCGTTCAGGGCTGCGCCCCAGTGGTCATCGTTGGTCGGAAGATATTCATAGGCAAGTTTGCGGTCACGCCACAGCTGCTCGTATTCGCTTGGGCTGCGGGCACTGTAGAGCGCTTCGGCGTCGAGAACGGCGGTGGTGGCGACCAGGCCGAGGTCGATGATCTCGGTGAGCCGACCTGCGACAGCGGCGATATTCATCCGCGCCGCGGCGCTGGTGTCGATCAGATACTGGCCGACTATCGCCATACCGTCTCACGCTGGGCGGGATCGGCCATCGACGCCAGCCCACCGGCGGCCAGCCACTCGATCTGGCGACTGCGAGCACGGCGGCTGACGGCTTCATGCAGGGCGGTGCGCACGGTGTCGGCGATGGTGGTCGTCCCGAGTTCGCGGCGCGCGGTTTCGAGTAGCTCGTCGTCGAGATCAATCAACCGTTTCGTCACGGCACCCCCAGCAGAATATATCCATATCCCCTGAAACAGTATATATGCCTGTCAATGACATATATACATCAATCGGCAAACCACGCCCGGGGGCGTGGTCGTCAGGCTAGGGACGGGGTGCGACATCGACGTCGCCCGCGCCGCCCGTAACGCCCAACCGTCGTGCCAGATCGGGTCCGCCGGCCCCGGCGATGAAATCCGGGTCGCCGCACACGACAAGCCGGTCGCGGGCGCGAGATAGCCCGACATACAGGCGTTCTCGGGCCCGTTCGATGGGGCCCTTCGCGTCGACGACGAGAACCACGGCGCGCCGCTCCAAACCCTTGAAGCCCAGCACGTGCCCGTAGAAGACCTGCTCGGCGTCCCAGAAGCTGTCCCAGTAGGCGCGGGTGCCGCCCTCCTGGCGGGCCACCTGCTCGGGATGGCGGCCCCCGGTGGCCAGCAGGGCGACATCTTCGGGCCGCCAACCGGCACGACGCTCAGCTAATCGGTTTCCTCCTGCAGTTGGTCGTGCAAGGCTGCGGTGGCTACAGTCTCGACCGCCTGCACCTCGGAGCTGCGGTCCGATGCACGGATGAGGTCCAAGCCCTTGTCTCGTACGCACTTGCCCATGGCTTCGGTGCCGCCTGCGCTCCTCCTGCTTCGGGCATTTCTACCGCTAGTCTCTCCCGAGTTGGGTCAAACCCGAGTTGCCCACGGGTTGGCGCGGGCCGCAGGTCTGCTCAAGCCGCCCCTGGAGATCATGTGGGGCGACGACGTGCGCCAGACAAATCAGTCCCTCGACGCCGAGGTGCCCGACGCGGCCGGGAATCTGTTCGGGCGCTGGAACAGGTCACCGCTATCATAGACTGGCCCAACCAGTTCGAGTGCGTGCTCGTCGCTGCCGGCCGACTCTACCGCGGCCAAGCGCCCGGTATTCCGAGGTGGGCAGAGTCCCGGCAACATGACCCGCTGGACATTAATCACCCGCAGTGGTGGACTCGGGTGGCGATGGACTCGGGCGTGCGCAGCGCGGGACGGCGCCCAACCATTCACTCAGTTTCGAGAGTACGTAGGCGAGAATCTCGGAGGACACGCGCCGTCCGTTCCTCGTAAATCTTTGTTAAATCCTCCATTTCGCCGACACGATACTGGAGGCCCACAGGAAGTACGAATAGCGCCATCGAAGCTGCCAGCGAGCAGAAATAGAAAAATCCCGACTCAGACTGAGGCTTATCCGACAGGTGGGCCAAGTCATGACCCAACCTCGCGAGGTATTCCGACAGGGTGTGCTCGGCAAAGACCACCGCTGCCAGGGTGGCGCCGGCCGTTGCCACCATGTACAGCAGCCGCTGCTTACGAGCGAGCCGGGCGTATCGATCAGCTTCGGCTGGGCGAGCGATGCTACCGGGAACCTTCCACCGCTTATGGCGAAACCTATCCCGGAAACGGCCCTCGTCGGACACGTCGAATCGATCCCAGTCAAACATCCAGTACAGCTCGCCGTCTCCCCACGCCGAAGTCTTCGTCATCTCACGCGCCAGCCGGTGCCCGCTGCGTACCTGCCAGAACATCAACCCCGCCATCAGGCATGTCCCTGGACCGTAGACGACGTCACCAAGATGGGCTTTGATCAGCGAAAGACATCCCAGCCCGGCGTAGATTACGGCCGCGAGCCAAATCGGTTTCAACCGAAGCCATCCGGCCGCCTCTGAAGATGACCACCATTGCCGAACCCGGCGACCTTCGGGAACGTATTTCGACTTCGCAACCGGTTGCTTGTCGGCGCTTGTGATCGTGGCGCCGGTACAAAACGTCGCCAACACAGCCAGCGCGTAGAAGATCCCGAACAGGTAAGTCACCGCGGCGGCAATGTTATGCGACGTGCCCAACCACGCCAGAATTGCCGCGATAATGTAAACCACATAGCTCAAAGCGGTAATGAACACCACCCATCTTGCGGCCCGCGCCGACCGAGGACCTACCGCATACCGAAATCCCGCCACCTGGATCACTGGCCTCACCCCTTCCTCTCGCTGTGCAGCCCTTGCTGCCCGAGTTCCGACGCATCAACACCGCGGCCGCACTTTAACTCGGCCCACCGACAGACAAGGAGAGTCAGCCGCGCCCGGGCCGTCTGACAGATTGGTACGCGGTGCGGCGTTATCCTGATTGTCGGCTGGCCAGGCATGCACGGCGGTCTGTCGTTGTCAACGGCGTGATTGTGCAGGAGCTCTCGGGCTTGGCCGAGGCCAGAACCGGCGTAGTGACCGCGCCGCGCGAGAACATCGAGGAATATTCCAGCAACGCTCAAACACTGACCCTTCCGATGGCCCTGCTCGTCATCATCATGCCATCGCACACGACCCGACGGTTGTCCTCACTGAATGACGCGGTGAGCACCAATCTGGTCTCCGTTAACTACGGCTGGCAGTTGCAGAGCTCAGTCACTCATCCTTGACAAAATCAACGTCGTAGAACGGCGAACGCGGCCTCGGCGCAGATGGTTTACGCGTGCTGGTGGACCGTCGCGCTTTACCGGCCCGCCGCGTTGCCGCCGACTTGTCCGATGTAGACCCACCGCTGCCCGCCACCGACTCCCGACGCCCAGTCGCCGTAGATTCACCCCCCAGCCGTTTGGCGGCCAGCAGTGCGTTGCGATCCCCGTTCGTCAACCGCGTGAGCCCGAGAAGTTGGGCGACTCGTCGCAGCAGTTCCCCATCAGCGAGCGGCCGAGCAGCAGACACCGTGCTGCAATACTCCGCTAGCTCCGCTGGCGGCACGATGTCGATGCTTCGGGGCCCGAGTTCGCGCGCAACGACCCGGGGCTGAGTCGGCAGGCGAAACGTCCTGGGCTTGTTGCCTGTTTGGTTGTAGGGCTTGTCCGACACGATCAGCTTCCGCCTCTCGGCGGCAGAGATCGCACTGTTAAGTAGGCGGGAAAACACGTCATGCGACTCGTGGCCGGTTGAACATTTCTTGTAGACCTGATGAATGCGCCAACCGGTCATTGGTCCTTCGGCCAAGACGATTCGCGCCACGATGCCGGCAATCTGATTGGGCTCGATCTGGCTGATCGGCGGTAATACCTCGGTGAAGACCGGATACGGCTGCAACTGAGTGCGCTTCGCCGGGGAGGTGAGCTCCGCGATTCCCGGTTGTGTGAGCTTCGATCCCTTCAGACCGGTGACCCGCCGCGGCCGGCTCGCATACTTGTCATTGGTACTTCCCGGCACCACGGCGGGCGGTGTGGCAGGGGTACCCGTCGCGACAGGAAGAGCGGGTGAGGCACCGCGCACGGCGGACTCCGGTGGGGTTACTGGCGGTGTGTCGTGTCGAGCCGTGGGCGCCAGATTTGCACGCTGCGTCGGCGGCGGGAGCGGCAACGGAGGCGTGGTCGCGGCAGGAGGGCTCTGCCCGAAGATCCGTTCGCGCTCTGCGGCAATGATCTCCCGCGCCAGTTGGGCTTCCGACACGTCGTACGCTTCTGGGGCGCTGTCCGCGGTCTCGCTCTCACGCGCGAAATCGTCAAAAACCTCTTTCTTGTGCGCCAGCATTTCACGGAGTCGCTGGTCAACCCCTTCATCGGAAATAAGTCGATGCACCTGAACGGATTCCAGCTGCCCCATCCGATGTGCCCGTGCGATGGCTTGCCATTCGGCGGTGGGCTTCAGCTGCGGTTCGCAGATCACAACAACCGATGCAGCCTGGATGTTCAAGCCGACGCCACCGGCGAGGACTTGGGCAACCAGAACTGCGCCCTTCCTGGCCGCCGAGAAGTTATCGATCAAGACCTGGCGCTGGCTGGCCGCAACCTTCCCGGTGAGGGGCCCGAAGACACGGCCCGGCATATGCTGTGCCACCTGATTGAGGACGTCCAAGAAGTAGGAAAAGACGACGACGCGTCGTCCGTTCGCCTCGGCTTCGTTGACGATCTCGATTAATCGCTGCATCTTGGCGGATTTGAGGCCTTGGTTCATGCCCGCCTGCCGCATAGCCATGAAATTGCGTTGCTGGACAGCGTCTCGGTAGGCAGCGAGATCGTCTCCCGACATCTCGACCCACTCATCGACTTCCACGAGCTCGGGGAGCTCAGTGAGGACGTCTTCCTGGTTTCGGCGCAAGTACGCCGGCGCTACTTGTCTTCGGAATTTCTTTGGGGAGAACTCATTTGCGTCCACCACCAAATCCGAACGGAGGTATCCAACCAGATTGCGGAACTCATCGAGCCGGTTCTCCAGCGGGGTTCCGGTCAGCAGAATGGCGCGCTCGCATGTATCGATCAGCTCCGTCGACCGCCGGGATCTCAAGGCGTCCGGGTTCTTGATGTAGTGCGCTTCGTCAACGACGACGCAGCCGAGCTCCGGCAGGGCAACGCCGTCTTTCAGCCACGACAGGGTTTCAAACGTTGTGACGGCGACGCCGCCGTTGCGGGCCCAGTTCTTGGCTGCCCATCCCCGATCGGGGCCGTGCAGGCGATGCGCCGCTAGCTTCGACTTGGAGGTCACCTCACGGACCCAGTTCGTGACCACAGCTGCGGGGCACACGACGAGGAAGTTGTGGACCCCCTTGGCACGCAGGTGCGTCAGGACCGCGAGGGCTTCCACCGTCTTGCCGAGGCCCATCTCGTCGCCGATTATGACCTTGCGCTGCACCAACGCGAATCTGGCGGCGAAGCCCTGGTAGCCGCGCAGCGAGGCTGTCAGGTAGTCGCCTTTGAGCTCGAACGCACGTACCGCTTCGATGATCTCGGTGGGCAGGTCGCCATGGGTTTTCTCGTCGTCTTCGGTGATGAATCCCAGTTCGGCGAGCAGCGCGAAGTAGTCGGCGGGGCGAGCCAGGAAGTCGTCCCAGGGATCGGACAACTGGGCGGAGGCACGGGCGTCCGAGAGGGTCCAGGCCGATTGTCCAACCGCGTGAACGGCCTCGCGGAATTCCGCAGCAGTCGAGTCCGCCGTCGACACGACGATGGCGTGGGTGACTGTCGCGTTGATGGCGGCGGCGATGGGAGCCAACTCTTCGACGAGAGCGATATCGGCGGGTGAGGCCGAGATGCGGCGTGCGGTGTCCCAGGCCCGCAGGCTGCGGAGGAATGCGGTGTGCTCGGGGGTGCGGTTCTTGATGTCGATGCGCATGGGCA
Organism: Mycobacterium sp. NGS50; assembly: GCF_059812545.1. Taxonomy (NCBI): domain Bacteria; kingdom Bacillati; phylum Actinomycetota; class Actinomycetes; order Mycobacteriales; family Mycobacteriaceae; genus Mycobacterium; species Mycobacterium sp. NGS50. Next base: position 76,742 of record NZ_JCALCW010000007.1, on the reverse strand, counting down.
TCTCATCGAAGGTGTTCTGCCGCAGGGTTCGCGCCGCGCCGCGGATGCGCTTGGCGGTCATTTCGCCGATCCCGTCGAAGGTGTCGAGCAGGTACGCGTTGGTCAGGACGGCGAGCACGTCGGTGATGCCGTTGTCGGCGAGTGGCCCGACCCGGATTTGGTCCCGGGTGGCCTCGCGGAGACGCTCGACCGGCATGGCGGCCAGCATCCGATCGGTTTCCTTGTTCCGGACGTGGTTGCCGGCGTCGACGGCGGCTTTGCGCAGCTTGGCCTCGTCGGTGGCCGCATTCCGGATGATGGCGGCTGCGTTGGGCAGGCTGGCAAACGACGACGCTGCATGGATGGTGGCGGTCTTACCCTGGTCGGGCAGTTTTTGCCCAAGCCCCACCCAGTCGGCCAAGGCGTCCGATGCCGTCAGGATTCGCAGCCGTTGGTTGTCGCGGGGCGCCGCTCGCTGGATTTCGTCGCGCATCCCGCTGGCGAGGAATGACCGTCGGTAATCGGCCAGGAATGTCGCGGCTTGCCGCGCCTTGTCCCGGGTCCCGCCGAACAGCAGCAACCGGCCGAACCCGGTGACCGCCCGGAGATGCTCAGTAGCCTGCGCGGCCTCCGTGGTCAGTCGGTCGAGTTCACGCTGGACTTCGGGCGTCACCGGCGGAAGGCATGCCTTGGCGGCGATGGTCCGGAGCTGCTCGGTGTTGTTGGCACCCAGCGGCAGGAAATACCAGAGCACCCGACCGTCGCGTCGAACTTGAACCATGCGGTGCAGCAGCGCCACGGTCTGATGGTCCGCGGCGGTCGTGATGTCCTCGCGGGCCGCCAACACCTCCGTGGCAGTCTCGACCCAGCCGCGAACTTCGTCACCAATCGCCGATTTTGACGGCTGTTCGTTGCTGCCCATGGCTCCCGCCGGTCTGTGGATTCCTGCGAAGATTAGCCGAGCCGTCCGACGATGCCCGGGTTAGCCCGCGGGTTGTCGGACCGCTCAGCTACCGTGCAACCGTTGTCAACTTCGGAGGAAACGTGCTGCTGGAGGAGCTCAAGCCGGGCCTGCGGGTCGACGGTGTGATCCCGGCGCAGGTCATCACGGTGATCTTTGCCCAGTGGCACGGCACCGACGCCCTGGAGCTGACCTACAAGACCACCGACGGCGCACTCGGCCAGCAGGTCGTGTTCCGCAAAGATCAGGACAAACTCACCGTCGCCCAGAGCGGCAGCCGTCCGTTCGACGCCGACGCCACCGACTTCAAGCTGGTCGCCGAGGCCCAACGAATCACCCTGGCCGGCTTGTTCGACCCGATGCTCGCGGTAGCCACCAGCGATGTGCGCCCGCTGCCGCATCAGATCCGCGCGGTGTACGGCGAGCTGCTCCCGCGCACGCCGCTGCGCTTCCTACTCGCCGACGACCCGGGTGCCGGCAAGACCATCATGGCCGGGCTCTACATCAAGGAACTGCTGCTACGCGACGACGTCCGCCAATGCCTGATCGTGGCCCCCGGCGGGCTGGTGGAGCAGTGGCAAGACGAACTGTTCTTCAAGTTCGGGCTGCGTTTCGACCTGCTGACCAACCAGCTCATCGACGCCAACGTCAACCTCAACGTGTTCGAAACCAACCCCCTCCTGATCGCTCGAATGGATCAGCTGTCCCGCAACGAGGAGCTGCAAGCCCAGCTCAACGAGACGGAATGGGACCTGGTGATCGTCGATGAGGCCCACCGCATGGGTGCGCACTACTTCGGTGGCAAACTCGAGAAGACCAAACGCTTCCAGCTCGGCGAGCTGCTCGGCCGCATCACCCGGCATTTGCTGCTGATGACCGCCACCCCGCACTCGGGCAAGGAAGAAGACTTCCAGCTGTTCCTAACCCTGCTCGACCGCGACCGGTTCGAAGGCAAGAACACCAAGACCGCCAACACTGACGGCATCATGCGCCGCATGGTCAAAGAAGACCTGCTCACCTTCGACGGCAAGAAGCTGTTTCCCGAGCGCCGGGCCGAGACCGTGCCCTATGAACTCACCGCGCTGGAGTACGCGCTCTACGAACAGGTCACCGACTACGTGCGCGACGGCATGAACCGCGCCGACCGGGTCGGCGGCAAACGTAAGAACACCGTCGGCTTCGCGTTGACCGTGCTGCAGCGCCGGCTGGCGTCCAGCCCGGAAGCCATCTACAAGAGCCTGGTGCGCCGCACCGAGCGCCTGGAACGCAAGAAGCAAGAAATCCTCAACGGCACCTACACCGACAAAGAACCCAGCATCGACGTCGACGGCCTCGACGCCGACGACTACAACTCCGAGCAAATCGAAGACCTTGAAGAAGAACTGCTCGATGCCGCTACCGCCTCCCAGACCGTCGAGGAACTCAACGCCGAACTGCTGGAGCTGGCCGCCCTGACCGCGGTGGCCAAGCAGGTCCGTGACTCGGGCACCGATCGCAAATGGACCGAGCTGAGCACCATCCTGCAAGACGAGGCGCTGACGACCACGGCCGACGGCTGGCCGCGCAAGCTGATCATCTTCACCGAGCACCGCGACACCCTCGATTACCTGGGCGCCAAAATCCGCTCCCTGTTGGGCAAGCCCAACGCCGTGCAGGCCATCCATGGCGGGGTACGCCGCAAGGAGCGTCGAATGATCACCGAGGAGTTCACCAAAAACCGGGACTGCCAGATCCTACTGGCCACCGACGCCGCCGGCGAAGGCCTCAACCTGCAGGCCGCGCACCTGATGGTGAACTACGACCTGCCGTGGAACCCCAACCGCATCGAGCAGCGGTTCGGCCGCATCCACCGCATCGGACAACAAGAGGTCTGCCGGCTGTGGAACATCGTGGCCTCCAACACCCGCGAAGGCGACGTGTTCGTCCGGCTGCTCACCAAGATCGAAGAGCAACGCAAAGCCTACGGCGGCAAGGTATTCGACGTCCTCGGCGAAGCTTTCGCCGGGACTCCGCTACGGGAGTTGCTGATGAAAGCGATCCGCTACGGCGAGCAGCCCGACGTGCGGGCCAAGATGCATGAAGTAATCGACCACCAGGTCTCCGACGGGCTAAGAGAACTGCTCGACGAGCGCGCCCTGGCTTCCGAGCACCTCGCCGAGGCTGACCTCGCCAAGCTGCGGGCGGCCATGGACGAAGCCCGCGCCCGCCGCCTGCAGCCGCACTACATCGAACTCGCCTTCAAGTCCGCCTTTGCCCGACTCGGTGGCCGCATCGCCAAGCGCGAACGCGGCCGCTACGAGATCGCCAATGTCCCCGCACAGATCCGGGCCAGCAAGTACCAGCCGATCGCCACCAAATACGACCGGGTGACCTTCGATCTGGAACACGTGCATTCCGAGGAACTCGCCCGCGCCGACCTGCTGGCTCCCGGGCATCCACTGCACGACGCGGTCATGGACGAGGCGATCCGCCACGTCGGCGGTGCGCTTAACAGCGGGACAGTCCTGGTGTCCGCGACGTTGGAAGAACCGCAGCTGCTAGTGGGTGTCGTGGAAGAAGTCTGCGACGCCACCGGGGCGGCAGTGTCCCGGCGGTTCGGCTACGCATTCGTCGACAGCCTTGGCACCGTGTCCCCCGCCGGGCCGGCACCGTACTTGGATTGCGTCGCCGCACCCGAGACCGCTGCCGTCGCCGCAGCACGCCAGCTGCCCTGGCTGGACGAGGCCGAAGACCGCGCCACCAGCTGGATCATCACCACCCAGCTACCCGAATACCTCGCCGAAGTCCAGCCTCGGCGCGCCGCCGAACTCGCCAAGACACGCGCACTCGTGGTCAAACGCCTACAAGGGGAACGCGACCGGTTACTGCTGGATGCCGCGGTGGCGTCGGAGAAGGAGCGCGCCGGTGAAAAACCGAAAGAGTCCGCCGAAAGCCTTAACCGCAAAGCTGTCGAACTCGACCTGCGGCTGCGCAAACGACTCGAACTGCTCGATCAGCAGGCCCTCATGTCCACCAAACCGCCGCGGATCCTGACCGCCGCGCTGGTGCTTCCTGTCAGCATGGTCGAAGGTGAACTCCCGGTGGCGGCGCCGATGCACGCCAAGGAGACCAAGGAGGTCGAGCGCCGCGGTGTAGACCTGGTGTTGCTCCGGGAAAGCGAACTCGGACGCAAGCCGGTCGAGCAGGCATTCACCAACAAGGGCTTCGACATATTGTCCACCGGCGCCGACGGCGACACCTACCGGATTGAGGTCAAGGCCCGCCTGGCCGGCGCCGATGACTTCTTCATCACCCACAACGAAGTGATGACCGGCAAGAACGCCGTCCCCCGCTACCGGCTGGCCTTGGTCAAAGTCGACCCACGCGGCGCCCAGTACGACGAGGTCCGCTACCTCGATGACCCGTTCGCCACCACCGATCTCGGCGGCTTCGACGCCACCGGCATCCGGGGCGATTGGAACAAGATGTGGGCGAAGGGGGCTCAACCGTTTTGAGACAGCCGCACAACGACGATGCCCGCCACATCCTCGGGCATGTTCGACGCCAACTGGTCGGTGTCAAAGTCGCCGGACTCGATTTCGAGCACATAGCCGGGAGGGACGCGCCGAAGAGGATCGAGCACGTGCTCGAAGTAGGGCATGCCCCAATGGCCTGCGTCGGTAGGCAGGCTTCGGAATACCGGACCGAGCCCATCCTGGCTCCCATCGCGCATCACGCTCGGCGCGGGAGCCAAAACGGCACCGAATTGTCCCGCACGTACCCTGAGCACCCGGTCGATAGCCTTCCTGGCTACTGCGCGCGTACCGGACTGCGTCTCCAGGAGAAAGTTGGCAAGTTCCGGATCAAGCTGCCGACGCAACCCGGGTATGAGCATTGCTCCGCTCGGACTGGGCGCCCACAATTCTTCGAGCGCGACCGAACGTTCGTACGTGGTAGCAGAATCAGTGATGATCGCCGGGTCCGCCAACAGTGCCGGCATCAAGGACACCGAGCGCATCACGCAGGAGGGGCACCGCCGGCCTTGGTGATCATCGGGGCACGGTTCCCACTTCCGGTAATTTCCTGTCCCCAGGTACAGCGCATACATCGGTATCAGATTCAGACTCGCCGCAGTCGACCTCAGTGTCGACTGCTGACTGCCCGCGCTGCTGCGATACCCGAAGTCGAACTGCCAGCGACCCTGGTTCACGGTCAGGCGCTTCGCCTGCACAAGCATTCCATAGGCCGACCCAGTGTCGACCCACCACCAGACCCAGTCGGCACCGCTGATCGCCTCGGCTGGCGGAGTGAACGGCACGACATTCACGGCTACCGCGGCGCGGGACATGACGATCTCGCTGACGGCCGTTTCACCCCACCGCAGATGCGCTCTCTCACACGCGGCCATGTGCTGTACGGAATGCTGGCGAGCTCGCCTAAACGCATCTTCGACCGCCACCACAGCCCGATCTTCGCACGCCCATCGGTACGAACCGCCGCGATGTCGCCCGATCCATCCAGCGCTCCCGATAAATTCAGTCGGGACAACACGGCGGTGCGCCGCCGCACAATCATGCCCGCCAGCGGGGCAGAGGGGTAAACGTGGTTCAAAAGCGCAAATTGATCGAAGTCGCACTTCCGCTGGAAGCGATCAACCGAGAATCGGCCCGGGAGAAGTCGATCCGCCACGGCCACCCCTCAACCCTGCACCTGTGGTGGGCCCGCCGTCCCCTCGCCGCCGCCCGAGCTGTCCTGTTCGCGCAATTGGTCGACGACCCTTCTGCGCACCCCGAGGAATTCCCCTCCGAGGAACTGCAACGCAAAGAGCGCGAACGGCTGCACAACATCATTGAGCGCCTCGTCGTCTGGGAGAACATCCAGAACAAGGAATTGCTGGAAGAAGCACACGCGGAAATCCTCAAATCCACCGGCGGCAACCCGCCGCTGATCCTCGACCCCTTTGCCGGCGGTGGCACCATCCCGCTGGAAGCCCAGCGCCTCGGTCTGGAAGCCCATGCCTCGGATCTCAACCCGGTGGCGGTGCTCATCAATAAGGCGCTGATCGAGATCCCACCAAAATTCGCGGGCCGAGCGCCGGTGTCGCCTGATGTCGCCGCCGATCAGCTTGACCACCCGTGGCCGCGCGCCACCGGACTGGCCGAGGATGTGCGTCGTTACGGCCAGTGGATGCGCGACGAAGCCGAAAAACGCATCGGACACCTCTACCCCAAAGCCACTCTGCCCGACGGGTCGACAGCCACCGTCATCGCCTGGATCTGGGCGCGCACCGTCACCTGCCCCAACCCGGCCTGCGGCATCGCCATGCCGCTGGTGCGCTCCTGGTGGCTCGGCAAGAAGAAGGGCAAAGAGGCCTACGTCGTTCCGTCCGTGGTTGACGGCAAAGTTCAGTTCGCTATCGGGCATGACCCGAAAGATGCGCCCACCAAGGACGCAGACGGCACTGTCAACCGAACAGGCGCAATCTGCATTGGCTGCGCAGCCGTCGTCGACCTCAACTACACCAGAGCCGAAGGCCGCGCTGGCCGACTGGGCGCACAGCTCATGGCTACCGTCGCCGAAGGCAACCGCACCCGTATCTACCTGGAACCCAGCGCCGAACACGAAGCCGCCGCAGACGTTTCGCGACCTGATGACGTGCCAAGTGGAGAGATTGCAACGAACCCACGCTGGTTCTCGACACCTGCATTCGGCATGACCCAATTCGCCGACCTGTTCACCGCCCGGCAGCTCACCGCGCTAACCACCTTCAGCGACCTCGTCACCGAAGCCCGCGACCGCATCCTCGTCGATGCCCGCGCTGCCGGCATGCCCGACGGCGACCGCCTCGAAGCCGGCGGTGATGGCGCCGCCGCTTATGCCGATGCGGTTGCGACGTACCTGGGGTTTGCGGTGAGCCGGTTGACTTCAACAAACTCAGGCCTGAGCCGGTGGAATTCTGCACCCTCCAAAGAGAGCGTCACGGACACTTTTTCCCGCCAAGCACTACCGATGGTCTGGGATTTTGCCGAGGGCAATGTGTGGTGCAAGGGGCCATGCGAACTGACCTGGAGCGTCGGCTGGGTTACAAAGACGCTTGATCGATTGCCCGCAGTCGGTCCATCCGATGTCAAGCAGGCCGACGCCACACAACGCGCCACCAGCGGCGACTTGCTCTCGACTGACCCGCCGTACTACGACAACGTCGGTTATTCGGATTTATCAGATTACTTCTATGTGTGGCTGCGCCGCGTACTTCGGTCAGTCCACTCGAATCTGCTGAGCACGATGCTAGTGCCGAAGTCCGAAGAGTTGGTTGCCAATCCATACCGTCACGGCGGCAAGGACGGGGCACACCAATTTTTTGAACATGGCTTCCGGGAGGTGTTCCGGCAGGCACGCGAGGTGGCGTTGCCGGACTACCCAATCACGGTCTATTACGCCTTCAAACAGTCCGAGACCACCGACACCGGCGAGGCGTCAACCGGCTGGGAAACCCTACTCGAAGGCATGATCCGTTCCGGATGGTCAGTAACTGCCACATGGCCGGTCCGCAGCGAACGGGGTGGCCGGATGATCAGTGTCGGCACCAACGCGCTGGCGTCATCCATCGTGCTGGCGCTCCGCCCCCGCTCGCAGGATGCGTCACGCACCGACCGCCGCGAGTTCGTGGAGGCCCTCAAAGCTGAACTACCCAATGCACTCAAGGACTTGCAGCAGGGGGCAATCGCGCCAGTTGACCTACCGCAAGCCGCGATCGGACCGGGCATGGCAGTGTTTTCCCGGTACTCAGCGGTCCTGGAACCCGACGGCTCGAAGATGACAGTTCGTTCTGCGCTGGCGCGGATCAACGAGATTCTCGACCAGGTGCTCAATGAGCAGGAGGGCGACTTCGTCGCGGCCACCCGTTTCGCGATCGCCTGGTATCGCCAGAATGGTTACGGCGCCGGCAAGTTTGGTGATGCCGACAACCTCGCCCGCGCACGCAACACGAGCGTCGCCGGGATGGAGCGGGAAGGCATTCTTACGTCCCGCGCCAGCAAGGTGCAGCTGATCAAGCCAGTCGACTTGAGTTGGGACTACGATGTCGTCGCCGACCCCGACATCAGCGGGTGGGAAGTGCTGCACCACCTCATCAAGGTGCTCGAGCGCGACGGAATCGCGCCAGCCGGGGACTTCCTCGGTGCTGCGCTGAGTCGTAGCGATGGCGCGGTGGATGCCGATCGGGTGAAGGAGTTGGCGCACCTACTGTTCCGCATCGCGGAGGGCAACGGATGGACGAAAGACGCGCTGAGCTTCAACACACTGGTGACCAGCTGGCCTGAAATCATGGACGTCGCGCGCAGTGAGAAACGGCCGGCCAGTACACAGTCCGCATTCGACTACGAGGAGGATGCTTGATGAAGAAGCTTGATGCCGGCGAGTACCCGCTTACCAAAATATTCTCCAGTGATTTCGAGTTCGTAATCCCCGACTATCAACGTCCGTATTCATGGGGAACCGCCCAGGCACTCCAACTACTAGATGATCTCGACGGCGCGATCGACCGCGACGCCGATGAACCCTACTTCCTTGGTTCACTCGTCTTGGTTCGTGACAACGGCCGACGTGCAGAAGTCATCGACGGCCAACAACGCCTAACCACACTGACCATCCTGTTCGCGGTGATGCGTGACGTGACCACGAATGCCGACCTGCGGAAGGAGCTCGGCGACTTCATCCGGGAGCCGGGCAAGATTGTTGAGGGAACCAAGCCCAAACCACGCCTGAAACTGCGGCCCAGGGACGAGCATTTCTTCCGGGACAACGTACAAGAGCCCGGAGCGACTGAGCAGCTAATATCTTTGGATGACAACGCCGTCACGGTCGACTCGCGTCGCAGAATCCGCGACAACGCGCGGGCACTCTGGACAGAACTGACCGACTGGCCGCCGAAACGCATCGAGCAGCTCGCCGAGCTGGTGGGTAGCCGAACATTTCTGGTGGTTGTCTCCACCCCAGACTTAACCAGTGCCTACCGAATATTCAGCGTGATGAACGCCCGCGGCTTGGACCTGTCGCCGAGCGATATCTTCAAGGCAAAGACCATCGGCGAGATCCACGACGATGATCGCGAGACGTACTCCACGAAATGGGAGGACGCCGAAGAGGAGCTGGGGCGCAACGGGTTCGCTGACCTATTTCTTCACTTGAGAATGATCTACGCCAAGGAACGAGCACGGCGCGAACTGCTCATCGAGTTTCCCGAGCAAGTACTCAACAAGTACCTGCCGAAACACGCAGCCAGATTTGTCGACGACGTTCTACTCCCCTACGCGGATGCCTACGAGCGATTGACGAACGCCGACTACACCGGAGGGGCAAGCTGGCACCGCGTCAATGCATGGTTGAAGCGATTGGCGCGGATCGACAACAATGACTGGCGGCCGCCGGCGCTGTGGGCGTTGAAGAACCACCCCGACGACCCCAAGTTCCTCGACGCGTTCCTCGGCAAGCTGGAACGCCTCGCAGCGAGCATGCTTCTGCGCAGGGTTTACACCACGCCGCGGGCAACCCGATATGCCAGCCTGCTGAAACAGCTCGACGCCGGCAAAGGGCTCGATGCCGAGGCGTTGGACCTCACCGAGCAAGAGTGCGCCGAAACCATCGAGCGACTGAAAAGCGAGCTTTACCTGGTCCCGCCATCTCGAACCTACGTGTTGCTGCGCCTGGACGAACTACTCGCCAACCAACCCGGTGTCAGTTATGAACACAGCATCGTCACGGTCGAACATGTGCTGCCCCAACAGCCCAACAAGGGCAGCCAGTGGCTCGTCGACTTCGACGACGACGAACGCGCTTACTGGACCCACCGCCTCGCCAACCTGGTCCTGCTCAACAGGCGCAAGAACAGTTCCGCTCAACGATTCGATTTCGAGAAGAAGAAGCAGCAATACTTCTCCGGAAGCAGTGGCATCGCGACCTTCGCATTAACCCTGCAAGTCCTGAAGAAAGATTCCTGGACGCCAGCGGTTTTGAAGGCCCGACAGAGATCGCTGCTGAAGCGGCTGAGTGACGAGTGGGAGTTGAAGTGACATGGCGTTGAGCAACAGAGACCGCATCAACAAGATGTTCGAGATCATCGCTCCTCCGCTGGATGACTTCATCTCGCTGGTGATTGGACAGGGCGACCCAGCAGTCGGTGCGGCCTGGCCCAAGCTGGTGGCAACCAAAGACGCGAAAAACGGCGCGCCGGGCGACAAGACGTATGACCCGCGCGACCCGCAGGTCCAGCTACGGATGCTGACCGAAGGCAACATTACCGGCGGCTTCAAGAAGGGCTGGTATCCCTTCGATCAGGCGCTGGGCAAGGCCGGTGAATCCTTTGCGATCGAGCTGCGCGAGGTGCGCAACACTTGGGCGCACAACGGGTCGTTCAGCGACGACGACGCCTACCGTGCCCTCGATACCGCCGAACGCCTGCTCAAACTCGTCAACGCACCCGCTGAAGCCGATGAGGTGCACAGCATTCGACTCAATCTGCGCCGCGTCACTGCCGATAAGGACGACAAGAAGACCCTCAAGGCTGCGGTCGATAATCCCGAGGCGGCCGGGCTCAAGCCGTGGCGCGAGGTGCTGCCCCCGCACGACGATGTCGCGACCGGAAACTTCGCCGCCTCCGAGTTCGCCGCGGACCTGTACAAGGTCGCATTCGGGGGTGAACAGGACTCCGGCTACGCCAATCCGGTCGAGTTCTTCCGGCGGACGTACCTGACCGAGGGCCTTGTCGATCTGATCGGGCGTGCGGTGCGCCGGCTGTCCGGGGACGACAATGCGGCGCCGGTGGTTAACCTGCAGACGAACTTCGGTGGCGGCAAGACCCACTCAATGCTCGCGCTGTGGCATGTCGCGGCAGGGCTGCCAGTCAAAGACTTCCCGCAGGAGACCCAGGATCTATTGGCGGCCAACGGCTACACCGACGCCCGTGTGAACCGGGTCGCGATCGTCGGCAACCATGTCAGCCCATCCGGGACGGTCAAGGACGACGGCACCCAGGTCAACACCCTGTGGGGTGAGCTGGCCTGGCAGCTCGGCGGACGACAGGCTTATGAGCTGGTCGTCACCGCTGATGCCAACCGCACTCATCCCGGCGAGGCGCTGCACGAGCTGCTGGCCGCCTACTCCCCCGCCGTCATTCTGATCGATGAGTGGGTCGCCTACGCGCGGTCGCTCGTGGGGCGTGACGATCTAGCCGGCGGCACCTTCGATGACCAGTTCACCTTCGCCCAGGCGCTGACCGAAGCGGCCAAGGGCACCTCGGGTGTGCTGCTGGTGATCTCGATCCCCGCGTCAGAAAGCGGCGATGATCCGGACAAAATCGTCGCCGGTAACGCCGAGGAAGTCGGCGGCGCGCATGGCTTGGAAGCACTCAAACGACTACAGAACGTGGTCCGCAGAGTTGCCGACCAGTGGCGCCCGGCGTCATCAGCGGAGGCCTACCAGATCGTCAAACAGCGCCTGTTTAAACAGCCCGACGCGGCGGCGTTGGCTTCGATCGGCGCCACCGCGCGGGCCTATGTCGACATGTACCGCAAGTACACCGACGACTTCCCCCGCGAGTCCCGCGACACCGCCTATGAGGACCGGATCAAGCGGACCTACCCGATTCACCCCGAGCTCTTCGACCGGCTCTACGAACAGTGGTCGTCCCTGGAACGATTCCAACGCACCCGCGGTGTGCTGCGACTGATGAGCACCGTCATCCACGCGCTGTGGACCGGTGAGGATGCCTCCCCGCTGATCATGCCGGGCTCGATCCCGTTGGCGACATCTCATGTGAATTCCGAGCTCACTCAGTATCTACAGGATTCGTGGAAGGCGATCATCGACGCCGACGTCGACGGCCCGAACTCCGAACCCGCGCGCATCGACACCCAGAAGCCGTTATTCGGGCAACGGTCGCTAACCAAGCGGCTGGCCCGCACAGTGTTCTTCGGTGCCGCCCCGACCATCGGCTCAGCCCACAAAGGCCTCGAGACCCAACGGGTGTTCCTGGGCACCGCGGTACCTGGCGACGTTCCCGGGAACTTCCACGCCGCGCTGACCCAGCTCGGTGATCGGGCCACCTACTTTTATTCCGGCTCGGGCAAATACTGGTACGACTTGCAGGCCAATATCACTCGCACCGCAGGCGATCAGGCCGATCGACTGCACAAGGAGGACGTCTGGGCCGAGATCGTGAGGCGCTTGCAAGACCAGGCCCGCGGTCGCGGTGATTTCGCCGGGGTGCACATCTGCCCGGAGAGCAACGCCGACATCCCCGATACCGACGAGGCCCGGTTGGTGATCCTGCACCCGAAAGTTGCGCACAAACGCAGCGCCGAGACAGTGGCTAAGGAGTTCGCTCACAAAGCAACCGAGCACCGGGGCACCGCCACTCGCGCCAACCGCAATATGCTCGTTTACCTGGCCGCGGACGAGGCCCGGTTGCAGGAGCTTGATACCGCGACCCGCGACTATCTGGGTTGGACTCATGTGCTGGCCAACGAGGCTGACCTGGATCTCACCCAGAACCAGAAGAACCAGGCCACCCAGCGGCAAGCACAGGCCGATCAGACCGTCGCCGGCCGACTCTTACAGACCTTCACCTGGGCGCTGATTCCCTCCCAACCAGACCCCGGCGCCCCGTTCGTGATCCGGGAGACCAAGGTCGAGGGCCAATCCGATTCCCTAGCCGATCGAGTATCCCGCCGGCTGGGCAGTGACGGTGACCTCTCGACCCGGCAGGCGGCGACCACCATCCGGTTGGCGATCAGCAAGGTGCCCAAGATCTGGGAGGTCGGCCACGTGTCGCTCGGCGCGCTGTGGGGACTGTATTGCCAGTATCCGTACATGCCGCGGCTACGTGATCGGCGAGTGCTCGATGAGGGCATCGTCGACCTACCGATGATTTGGCAGACCGATGCGTTCGCGTTGGCAACCGGCTACGACGAGGCCGCCGGCCGCTACATCGGCCTGTGGACGCCGGATGACAAGACCGCGGCGCCGCCTGCCACGGATTCGCTGCTGCTGGTGCGTCCGGATGTCGCCGCCAAACAGCGCGAAGAGGAGCCGCCCCCGGGCCCCAAACCACCCCAACCACCGGTACCTCCCAACCCTCCGAAACCGCCGGTTGACATCGCGTTCCCGACACGTTTCTACGGTGTCAAGACCCTCAGTGCCGACAAGATCGCATTGGACTTCAAGAACATCGCCGACGAGGTGCTCACCCACCTGCGCGAACAGGGCGTCAACCTCACGGTGCGGATCGAGATCGAGGCTACCGATGCGGCGGGATTCGATGAGAGCAAGGTTCGGACGGTCTCGGAGAATGCGCAGACCTTGAGGTTCGACCAGTCGGGTTTCGAGTCATCGTGATTTCCCACCACGCCTATGCAGGCAGGAGTTAATAGCATGTCGAAATTCACGCCACGAGTACGGTCGATGTCCTTCTTCGACCGCGTGGCCGAGGGGCACGGCTCGGGGAGTTGTGTTTCGCCTTTGGCTGCCCACTGGGGGAGTTTCCGGAAAGCATCAGTATGGGAATCGTCAGCGGCCTTCAACGGAGCTTGCCTACCAGCGACAAGCAGGCAATCTTTGATGTGATTCAGACGGACGCCGCGATCAATCCCGGCAACTCGGGCGGTCCGCTAGTGAACGCCGAGGGCCAGGTTATCGGGGTCAACACGGCCGGAATCGACGCAGCCGACAACATCGGATTTGCGGTGCCCGCTGAGACCGTCGCCGAGGTTGTACATGAGCTCATCGCCTATGGAGCTGTCGAGCGTGCCTCCTTAGGGGTTAGCGTCGCGCGTCGCGCCGTCTCCGGAACGCCTGACGGCTACGCTCTAGTGGTTACCGCTGTACGCGACAATTCCGCAGGCCCCCTTCAACGGGGCGATGTGGTCATGGCAGTCGGCGACCGTCAGATCCGCACGCAGAACGATCTGCTTCGCGCCCTGCGCCGCGACGTGGCGAACCGCAAGACTATGGTCGTGGTAATGCGTGATGGCTACGAGGTTTTGGTCGAGTGCCGACCTCGCGGCGTAAGGACGTTCAGCTGGCGATATTGCTGAACGTAAGGTCCGGCATGACGGAGCAACCAACCCGACTCGAATGGAAGTACCTGTAACCGTGGGAGATCAGCACACCGAACGCGATTTCGCCGAACGTAGTGGTCACTCCAGGTCTAGGGCTAGATGGGCGGCGCCCTGTCCCGTGGGTGGCCGAAGGTAATCGCCATCGGCCGCTCGCCCGCGTGAGACACGTCATCCCAGGAGACAGTGGACACCTAGCCCGATTCAGCACGGGCAACCGCTACTTGTAAGTCCGAGAAGGCGTACGGCGGGCCCCGTAAGATTCAACGCTACCAAGACTGGAGGACTGTATGGCCGAACAGCAAGATGCCAGCGCAATGGATGCGCCGGGATACGCAGCTTTCGCGAGTCGTGATGACTTAGTTGCGTACGGTAACAACGCCCTGCTGCTCTTTGTTGCTCAGCTGAGACTCGGATTCGATGACGTGGACACATTCGCATCGAACAGTCTCACAGACGGAAGTAACGATAAGAAGTGCGACCTCGTCGCCGTCGTGGCAGAAAAACAACGGATTATCCTGGCCCAGGGGTACATGTCCTCCAGGGAGACCGTGGGTGACGCCCCAGCCAACAAGGCGAGCGACCTGAACATTGGCATCAGCTGGCTGCTCGCGGGCGACCTCGACAAGCTCCCGCAGACACTGCGCGGCGCAGCTGAGGAGGTCCGCGACGCACTCGCCGACGGGGAGATCCGGGAACTTCAACTTTGGTATGTCCACAACTGCTCGGAGTCGAGGAACGTTGAAGATGAGTTGAATCAGGCCGTCAAAACCGCGGATGGCATTATCAAGCGCGATTTTCCCGGAGTCGAAGTAGACGTGTCTGCCGTCGAGATCGGTCGAGAGAGCCTTGAAGTGGAGTACTCTCAGATGCAGGCTCCCATCCTCGTCTCGGACGAGTTTACTTTCGAGGTACCTGGCGGCTTCGAGATCGTCGAGAAAGACTGGAGCGCCTTCTCGACTGCGGTGAACGTAGCCGATTTGCGGGAACTTTGGGCGGCGCACAAGATAAAACTCATGTCGCCGAACATTCGAGACTATCTTGGTGTCGTCCGATCGAGCGGCAACATCAACTTCGGCATCAAGCAGACCGCCAAGAACCAGCCCGGAAACTTCGCAATCTTCAACAACGGCATCACCGTACTCGTTAACAGCTATGAGTTCACAGACAACGTTGGCGGTACGCGGAGCCTACGGGTCCAAGGCGTGGGCATCGTAAATGGGGGCCAGACCACCGGTGCACTCGGTAGCCTTGATCCTAACGAGGCCGCTTCAACCACAGGCGCGATGGTCATGACGCGTTTCGTCAGATGCACTAACGCGACGGTGCTTGGCGATATTGTCAAGTACAACAACACGCAGAACAAAGTTGAAGCAACGGACTTCCGCAGCAAGGATGCTATCCAGGACCGCTTACGAAAGGAGTTCGAAGGGATTCCGGACGCCGACTACCGAGGAGGTCGGCGCGGCGGCACAACTGATGCGATTCAGCGCGTAAAAACGTTGGTTGCGGATTCACCTGTAGCGCAGTCACTTGCGGCCTTTCACGGCGAGCCAAATCTTGCATATAACGAGACGCGGAGCATTTGGGACAACGATGCCGTCTATTCGCGGGTGTTCCGCGACACCATCACTGCACGGCACATCGTGTATACATACAGTCTCCTTAAGTCTGTCGAGCAAGCAAAGCAGAAGATACTGGCGATCTCGGAAGGATCCCGGACGGACGCTCAGAAGCGCCATGCCGCATTCCTCAGCGCGCGTGGTTCGAACTACCTGTTTGTCGCGGCGATTGGCTCCTGCATCGAGACGATACTGGGAGTCGCTGTCGCTGACCGATATTCACTGCAGTTCAAGATAAACTTACCTCCCGCGCGGGCGACCGAAGGCTGGCAACCGGTCGTCGACTTGGCTTTGGCGTTCTCGGGCCACCTTATGCCCGCTGCAGACCGGGGTCTCAAGGCCCAAGAGCGGGTAAAGAAAGCGATCGAGGATTTCAGTTCGATGCTGGAGGCTATCAGGTCCGCTAACCCCACGCCGTTCGATACGCTTGCCGAAGCGACGGCGTTGACCCCCTAATGAAAGCCTTCTCACACAAACCTATTTCGCCGCCGACCGGTCACAGGCACCTCGCTTCCACGGCAATGGCGTGGTGCCCTGAACGGGCCGGGGGTCCGTAGTCAGGTATTGCGCATCGCTGAGGATGACGACGTTGGCCTCATTGGTGTTGACGACGATTCCATGATGGGAACGGACCCGCTCAGAGCACTTTCAGGTCTTCAGCGCCTTCCATGGCCTCCGTCCTGATTTCGGGGGCTCGGCACTCCCTACACCCGCCCAAACCGGACGGACCTCTAATTCTCACGGACACCGCAAGCTTCGCGTCATGCTACGGACCGCTCAGTCGCTTCCCCTTCACGGGCTTTCGACGCTGAGCTTCGACCTGATCCGTTTCCAAGCCAAGCCGGCAGTCTCCCACCGGGCCTCCTTACAGCTACCCGGACCGGTGTCCGTGGCCATGTAAAAGTCCCCATTGGTGGCCAGGTGTAGGTCCCCGCTGATGGCCAGGTAGAAGTCCCCACTCCTTTGCATGTACGTGTCGGTCCGGGGAGCTCGTGGCCTGGGCGGTGACGGTGATAGCGCCAACTGTCACTTCACAGCCCAGGGAGTTCCATTGAAGTCTGCGAGGGAGAAAATGAACATCGTCTCGACGTAACGGGAAGTCGGAACGTATCGGGGTGCCGCCGAGTTGTGCGGCACGACGCATAAGACGGTCAAGCGTGTGGTTGAGCGGGCCGAGGGCGGTGGAGAGCCGCCGGCGCGGGTACCGCGGGCCCGCAATTTCGATCAGGTGGTCGATCTGGTAGCACTACGACGGGCCACGTCCGGCTCCCAGTCGCGGACCACGCCCGAAAACCACTGCAGAAAAACAATTCTGCGCTCTCGGCGAGGACGCGCAGGCATTTCTGGTCGGTGCTGCCGCGATCGGCAACACCCGGCTCGGCTCGGAGCTGGACATCCTGCTGGACCTAGGCGCCGCCCACGGCGAGCAGGCGCTGGTAGCGGCGTTGCGCCGGGCGGTGGCGTTCAAACGGTTTAGGGCCGCCGACGTGCGCTCCATCCTGGCCGCGGGCACCGGCACCCCCCAACCCCGCCCCGCCGGGGACGCACTCGTGCTCGATCTGCCGGTCTCGGCGACCCGATCGCTGGACGCCTACAAGATCACCGCCAGCCGCGACGGGAGCGGGGCATGAGCACCCCCGCAACGAAAACCGTTGCCCCCAAGAATGTTCCTCCGTTGGCCGCTGATCTCGATGCGGGGTTGCGGCGGCTGAAACTGGCTACCGTACGCCGCCACGCCCCTGACGTCCTGCTGACCGCCAAAACACAGCGCTGGACCCCCAAGGAGCTGCTGCGCACCCTCATCGAGGCCGAGATCGCCGCTCGCGATGCCTCCAACACCGCCAACCGGCTCAAGGCCGCCGCCTTCCCGGTCGTCAAGACCCTCGACGGCTTCGACGTGGCCGCCTCCTCCATCCCACAAGCCACCCTCGACTATCTTGCCAGCCTGGAATGGGTTCGCGCCCAACATAATCTGGCGATTATCGGTCCGCCCGGCACCGGGAAGAGCCACGTCCTGATCGCCCTAGGTCACGCTGCTATCGACGCTGGTCACAAGGTGCGCTACTTCACCGCCGCCGACCTGATCGACACGCTCTACCGCGGCCTGGCCGACAACACCGTCGGCAAGATCATCGACACCCTGCTACGCGCGGACCTCGTCATCCTCGATGAGATCGGATTCGCCCCGCTCGATGACACCGGCACCCAACTGCTGTTCCGGCTCGTGGCCGCCGGCTACGAACGTCGCTCTCTGGCCGTGGCTTCCTGAACCGCCCCGAGTTTGATGCACACCGGTTACTGGTGTGCAGCCTCTGAGTGGGCCGCGTTCATAGCGTAGTAGATGGCCTCGAATTCGGCCGGCGGGATGCGGCCGAGGCGGTGCATGAGCCGGTCGGTGTTGTACCAGTGCACCCAGTCGGCGGTCAGGAGTTCCACGTCGGTCAGCCGGTTCAGTGGGCCACGTCGAAACGGTGAGTCTGCCCGCACGGCTTCGGTCTTGTACAGCCCTATGGTCGTCTCGGCCAGGGCGTTGTCGAAGGCATCCCCGACCGTGCCGATCGAAGCCACCAGCCCGGATAGGGCCAGCGTTTCCCCGCACCGCACCGAGGTGTATTGGGAGCCCGCGTCGCTGTGGTGAATAGTGTTGCCCAACAATGGGTTACCTTCATTCATTCGAAGTTGCGCAGCCTGGCGGACTGCCTGGCGTACAAAGCGGTCTTCCTTACTGGCTGAGCAGGTCCAGCCCACGATCCGGCCGGCGTAGGCGTCGATAGCGAACGCGGTGTAGACAAACGCGCCGCCGGTCAGGCGGACGTAGGTGAAGTCCGCTACCAGCAGCACGTTGGGTGCGGGCACCCGGAACTGGCGTTTGACCAGATCGGCTGCCCGCGCCGCGGCCGGGTCCGCGATCGTGGTGCGGATCTTCTTGCGGCGGGTGACCCCGCGCCAGCCGTTGGCCCGCATGAGGCGCTCCACGGTGCAACGGGCCACGGTGATGCCCTGACGTTGCAGGTGAGCCCACATCTTGGTGGCCCCGTACAGCGACTCCGGCTTACGCCGGCCCCGCTCGTCAGGTTCGTAGAAGCCAGCGAGCACCTCGGTGATGACGGTGTCCCACAAGGCCCGCGCCGACGGAGGTCGGGCAAGCCAGGCGTAGAACGTTCTCGGGGCGATCGCACAGCCGTGCTCGGTCAGCACGCGGCAGATCGGAGCGACCCCGAACCGAGCGCGATGCTCGGCGATGAACGCACAGATCAACGGTGTCGCGGGTCGCTCTCCCGCGCGAAGAAAGTTGTTGCGGCTTTGAGGATCTCGATAGTTTCCTCAAGTTCGCGGTTCTTGCGTTTAAGTTCGCGCAGCTCTCGTGCGGTGTCGGTGGGTACCCCGTCACGCTGCCCGGTATCAACTGCGGCCTGGTTGACCCACCGGCGCAGCGTTTCGTAGGACACCCCCAACCGTTTGGCCACCGCAGTGATGCAGGCTGTGCGGGTGTCGTACTCCTCGGCATGGTCGGCGACCAACCGCACCGCCCGGGCCTTGAACTCCTCGTCGTACTTCTTCGGCATGATGCGGACAACCTTCCCTCGAAAGAAGGTGCGCATCAAACCCGGGGCGGTTCATCCCACTGGCCTTTCGAGCAATGGGGCCGCTTCCTACCCGAGCACACCACCGCAGCCAGCATCCTCGACCGCCTGCTGCACCACGCCACCGTGGTCATCACCGACGGCCAGTCCTACCGCATGCGCCACGCCCACCACAAACAAGGAGGTCACCGCTGAACTAGCCCGCAAGGAGTGGGGACTTTTCCTGGCCACCAGCGGGGACTTCAACTTGGCCATTGACAACCGGACTCACACCGCAAGCCACGATGACTGCGCTTACGAAAGATCACCTACCCAAGGTCACCCCGAGTCTACTGGTCGCGCGAAGGCGCGAGGTTGGGTGCGACGGTGACCATATAGCCTAGCGACTACTCCTACAACTCGCTACTATCTTTGTCCGCAACCGGTCTGGATTGCAGAGGACCGAAAGCAAATACAGGTAGGGCAGGTAGACGAGATCGCCGGGAAGATGTCCGTCATGATGAAGCAGGATGGCCGCATCGAGGTCTTTCTGTTCCCTGGAAGTGCGCCCTCTGCCGCCAAACCCGTGGGTGGCGTTGCGAAGAATCTTGATCAACCGCGCCGCAGCATCGTCAGGAGACATGAGGTGCCGGGTCCCATCAGACGTGATTACATGAATATTGGTGTCAGCAGTCTGACGCCTGATAAAGAAGCCATCTCGGACACAACCTAGCGCGGTTAAAGCGCGGTCAACCATCGGTATGAGCACACTGACCACCGACTCAGGCATGGAGTTGCGAACGTCATCGGCAACTTTCTTCGCATGCTCGATATCTACTAGAAGCTCGAGCTGCCAACCTGTTAGGCGGTCCGCGAATACATCAAGCAAACTCATCAGCATTGTCCGTTGCGCCATGTTGTCCCGAGGTTCGGCTTGCAAGGATGTCATCATCGTGAACAGCTGATCGAAAGTCAGTAGCCAGTGGATATGCTCCTGGGGGCTGTACCGACCTCGGGAATCTGCGAAGTTACGTATGTCACACAGGTAGGCGAACATCGCGTTGAGCCGCGTAATCCACCAATTGATCGCGACGTCGTACGACGATGACTGAACAAGTGGATGCTTTGGAGACAATCGCCCGGGGCCCGAGATCGGAAGTAATTGAACGGGTTCCATTGGGTCGGCACGGAGGCCGTTGAGGTCCCTTCCTAAGTTGAAGAGGACAACGGACAGCGACCGCTGGCCATGAAAGCTCCAGAAACGGGGTGACAAGCATCCCAGCATCGGACCGAGGTAACGCGCGACGCCTACGAAGCCGTCAAAGACGTTCGTCGCTGAAGCGAACACGGCCTCGTCAGGCGGGGTGCCTGAGCCGCTTGCGTTTACCAATCGCCTTATCAAATCGGGGTCTTGTTCACATCGGAACAATATCGCGGGTAGGCGCGTAGCCCGAATTACGGTCGTCGAAACGGATATGAGGTGGACACTGCGGCCAGGAAACGCCGGGGCATCTGAATCACCAACCCTGATACGCCCCAGCCCTTCGTACGCTTGCGCAACAACCTCGGAAAGCTCGTCATGCGGTGAGGTGATGATCTCGACCTGCATGTGATGGAAGAGCGCAGCGAGGTCGCCGCCAGAACCGGATGCAGCCCGCTCGACTAGTCTTTCGCGTGTCTTCGTCAATTGCTGCTGACCTTGCTCGTCGAGCGCCGGCGTCTCCGCATAAACGTGATCGAGGATGTCGAAACAGACTTGGCCTGCGTTCTTGCCCGCGAGGATTCTTGCCGCTAGCAGCTGAGTTCCGGTACTTGCAGGCCGGACAAGCCAGCGATTCTCCGCAAGACGGCTGCCCTCAAGGCCGAGGAACTCGACAAAGCCGGCGGCATCCCCACCGTAAATCTCTGAAGGAACGTATAACTCAACTCCCGCGATCTGACCCACCGTTCTATATTAGTGTCCCGATATGAGGGGTAGGCGGGTCGTGGTTGCACCGCATCGGGGAGACGACGACTGGGTCCATAATAAGGCCAGTTCATGCTCGAGGATATGGGCAGTGGCGAGACCCCACCCGCTGACAAAGGCGGATTGAGTCACTTGAGATGGCACGGCGGGCATCCGGTCAATCCGGAACGTCTACCGAGGCACCGGATGCATGCCGACCGTGTCCAAGCCAGCGGCCTACCAAACAGTCCTCTACGCCACCGCCGCCCGCGCCCCCATATACACATCCGTCGGCATCGGCCGACGCAGCCGCCAGGTAATGGCCATCGGCCGTTCCCCTTCGTGAGACACGTAGTCGGCCGGCCCAAGGAACACGTACGGCGATGTACCCAGTCCGTCGGCCTTCGCTTCCCGGACGAACAGCAGCACCTGTGAGCCGCGCTGCCGGTGGTGGATGTAGCGCTGCCCGGTCTTCGATGCCTCCGAGGTGGTCGACTGCGACTCCCAGTGGAACAGCTCGGGGCTCAGCGCGAAATCGCGGTACATCGTCGTCGGTGAGTAGTCGGTCTCGGTCTTCTTCAGCGTGATGAAGAACGCGTCGGCGTTGGCTTCCTCGCACCACAGCACGCCTTCCCGGAAGTGGCTGGGTTTGCGCCGCGCGGCGACGCCGAGGCCGGCCAGGATTTCCTCGCGGCTGTAGCGGGCGTGCACGGCCAGCGGCACGTCGGCCATGTCGGGGATCAGCTCACCCAGGGGGCTGGTGCTGTGGTGCGCTGCGTCGAAGGCGAGGTCGATCACCTGCCGCATCTCGTCGGCCACCGGTTCGCCCGCCAACACAGCGAGCCCGGCCGCCGCGTCCTCGAATCCCCCACCATCGGGAAACAGCGAGTAGAACAGCATCTCGGCCAGCCGCTCCTCCACCACGCTGCCAGAGCCCTGCAACAGCGCACGGTAGCCAGCGTGACGCTGGCGGTCGTCCACATGTGCCAGCGCCCGCACCCGCTTAATCAGCTCCCGCTCCCGCGGTCCGGGCTCGCCGGCCAGCTTGCCGGCGTCGCGGCACAGCGTCGTCCACGACCGCCCAGACCGCAGCACATCCTCCAGCCCGCGACCCGACGCGTCCAGAAACGAGGCCAGGTCGTCACCGGGATGGGCCCGAACCTCGGAGACCAGCGCCGCCCAGCGCGGGGCGACCTGCTGGCGCACGTTCTCCAACACCAGATCTCGCGCCACTCGGTCCAGCACGATCTGGCTGCCCGACGGCAGGAACGGGAAGCCCTGCTCGATCTGGTGGGTCAGCTGCTTGCGGCCCAACCCGGTCAGCGCCCGGAATCGCTGATCGAACCGGAACTCCCGGCGCTGATGCCCCACGAAGTCCAGCGCGGTCAGCACCGTCTTGCCGGCGGTCAATCGCAGCCCGCGGCCCAGCTGCTGCAGAAACACTGTCGCGCTTTCGGTGGGCCGCAAAAACAGCACGGTGTCGACCTCGGGGATGTCCAGGCCCTCGTTGAACAGGTCGACGGTGAAAATCACATTGATTTCCCGGTTGCGTAGATCCCGCAGCGCCGCCTGCCGTTCGATCGGTGACGTGTCGGCCCACACCGCGCGCGCCGCAATCCCCGCACCGACAAACCGCTCCGCCATGTAGCGGGCGTGCTCGACGCTGACGCAAAACCCCAAGGCGCGCATGGTGGTGACGTCGGCGACCTTGTCGCGCAGGTTCTTGAGCACGATGCGGGTGCGGGCGTCGTTGCCGGTGTAGAGCGTGGTCAACTCGGCGAGGTCATAGCCGCCGCGCTTCCAGCCCAGCTCCCCCAGGTCGACCCCGTCGTGAATGCCGAAGTAGTGAAACGGGCACAGCAAGTTCTGTTCCAGCGCCTCCCACAGCCGCAGCTCGCTGGCCACCCGGCCGTCGAAGAACTCCCGCACGTCGACCCCGTCGCCGCGCTCTGGGGTGGCGGTCAGGCCCAGCAGCTCAACCGGTTGCACGTGCGCCAGCAGACGACGGTAGGAGGCCGCCTCCGCGTGGTGGAACTCGTCGACCACCACCACGTCGAAGTGCTCCGGCGCCAGCTGAGCCAGCCGCTCAGCCGACAGGGACTGGATGCTGGCGAAGACGTGCCGCCAGCGCTGCGGCTGTTCCCCACCCACCAGCAGCTCCCCGAAGGTCGCGTCAGTCAGCACTTCCCGATACATCCGTTGGGCCTGAGCGAGGATCTCCTTGCGGTGCGCCACGAACAGCAGCGTCAGGTCGCGGCCGTGGATCTCGCGGACCAGCCGCCGATAGTCCAGCGCGGCGACCACGGTCTTACCCGTGCCGGTGGCCGCGACGATCAGGTTGCGGTGCCGGTCGTGCACGCTGCGTTCGGCGTCGAGCTCTTCGAGCATCTCGGCTTGAAACGGTTTGGGTCGCACCTCCAGCCCCGACAGGGTGATCGCGGTGCTGCGTTGGCGGCGCCCACCGGCAACCTCCAGCGCCTCCCGCAGCCGCGGCCCGTCCTGGGCGGGGCGATAGTCCTCGAATTCCCGGTTCTCCCAGTAGGAATCGAACGTGGCCCGAAACTTCTCCAGCAGGTGCGGGGTGGACACCGCCGACAGGCGCACATTCCATTCCAGCCCGTCAACCAGCGCAGCATGCGACAGGTTGCTCGACCCCACATAGGCGGTGTGAAACCCGCTGTTGCGCCGCAGCAACCACGCCTTGGCGTGCAGCCGGGTGCGGTCGGTTTCGTAGTTCACCTTCACCTGGGCGCCGAACTCGTCGACCAACGCGTCCAGGGCGCGAGCGTCGGTGGCGCCCAGATACGTCGTGGTGATCACCCGCACCGGCACGCCGCGTTCCCGCAACGCGGTCAGCGGACCGTCCAGCAGCCGCAGCCCATGCCATTTGACGAACGCACACAACAGATCCACCCGATCGGCGCTGGCCAGCTCGGCGCGCAGCTCGGCGGCCAGTGTCGGCTCGTGGGCGGCGTTGGTCATCAGCGCGGCGTCCGAGAGCGGGGTGGCCGGGCGCGGCAGCGCTGTGAGGCCCAGGGTGTTGGCCTTCGTGAGCGACTGCAGCCGATCGATGCGGCCCGGTTCGCGCTGGTGCAGGGCCTCGGATGGATCATCGTCGCCGGGCAGCACTGCCAGGATGTTTGCCACTAGTTCGGCGCGGTCCTGCGCGCTGCCCGCAGTACGCAGCGAGCGTTCGATCAGCGGCGCCAGATGCCGGGTCAGCGCCAGCGGCTGCTCTCCGTCGTCGACAGATCCGGTGTCGGCATGCAGGTCCGGGTGCTGGCCCAGCGCGGCGTGCAGCCGTTCAGTCAGCAGCGATTCGTAGAGACCTTCGTCCACGCCGGCAGGGTAGCCGAGCGGGCGGACAGGTTGGCGCGGGTTGCCAACTTCGCGACGGCAACGGTGGGTGTCATTGCCGGTCGATAGGGTCCAGATACCTCCCTGCAGGTCAGCGCGTTCGGACTCGCGCTGGCCTGGGAAGGAGGCTCAACGAGGGTGAGGGGTTGGACCTACGAGGGAACACAGCGCGTCCTCCGACGACCAGGGCAACCGAATGCCCGGTGCGCGGGTCACCCATGAGGGGCACGTCTTCGTCGATGAGTCCAAGCGGCGGGACTACCTGCTAGTGGCCGCCGTCGTGGCACCCACCGACCTCGTCGCCGCCAGACGCACGGCGCAGCGCTCGTCATGCCCGGACAGCGGCGGCTACATATGAAGAAGGAGAGCGACGCACGGCGCAGCGCGATCGTCGACTCCATCATTGCGACTGGCGCAACCGCCATCGTGTACAACGCCGGGCGATCCGGACGTCACGAACTCGACGCGCGGCGCGCGTACCTTCGAGCCGTCATCGCCGACGCCGCGGCGGCCAGCCACCAGTTACTCGTCCTCGAGCAAGACGACTCGCTGTTGTGGTGGGACCGGCAGCATCTGATCGAACTCACCCGCGAAATCGGATGCCGCGAAGCCCTGCGCTACGAGCACCGCCGAGCCGAACACGAGATACTCCTGGCGATTCCCGACGCGATCGCCTGGTGCTGGGCCAAGGGCGGCCGGTGGCGCGAAAGTGTCCAGGCGGTCGTAACGGGCGTCCGAGCCATCTGAGCACACATAGCGCGAAGCCCGGCTCACCGACCGTCCGGACGGCTACCGGGCTCACTTCCCGAAGCTCAACGCAACGGGCTCTGGCCAGTGTAGTGCACCGTCCGCACGTCGTCATCGGAATCGTCCTGCTACACGGGTCCTTGACGCCTGGGCGCTACAGTCCATCCATGGCCGCGTCGCCGCGACGTTCGCTGACGACTCTGGGTCGCCTTTGCATCGCGCTCGTCGTCACCGCCGTCTTGGCGACCGCCTTGTGGACCATCCGCTCCCACCCGGCGCGCCCGCCGATCCCCCTACCGCCGGCCACCGCGATCGGCCCCGGCATCGGCATCAACGTCACCTACGCCGACGGGTCGGGCAGCATCAGCTGCACCGCAGGCTTTCTGGTGCACACCAAGGACGGCCAGCCCGCCCTGCTGTCCGCCGGGCACTGCAATAAGCCCGGCGGGCCCGGGACGGTGACCATTCATCACGGCGGCCTCGACGCCTACCCGACCATCGGCACCTTCACCGAGAGCATCTACGACGGCAGCAATTGGAACAACTACGACATCGGCCTGATCACCCTGGACAACGCGGGGACGATCCCGCTGACCTCCCAGGTCGACGGCCACCCCGTGACCGGCGTTGCTGACGACATCGAAATCGGTGATGTGCTGTGTCATTTCGGGATCCGCAGCGGCGCCCCGGTGTGCGGGCCGGTGGTGATCAGCGAGCCGAACAAGGTGCGGTTCACCGCGTCCGGCACCTGCGGGGACTCCGGCGGCCCGGTCTATCGGGTGCGACCGGACGGCACCGTCGACGCGGTCGGGATCTACATCGCGGTCTCCAACGGCGACTATTCCGAGCCGAAATGCGGGGAACCCACCGAGTATTCGGTGGCGCAGCTGATCGGGCCGTGGCTGCGGTCGTGGGAGCTGACACTGGTCACCGTCGAACCGTAATAGTCACGTCCCGCAAAACGTCCGGTACGCACCGAATTCCGGCGGTGCGGGCGCGGCGTAGGACTCCAGGCCGGGCCGCTCCCGGTACGGCTCCCCGAGAACGTCCAGCAGCGCCTGCGTCGGCGCGAGGTCACCCTGCGTCGCGGCCGTCAATGCCTGCTCCACCAGGTGGTTGCGCGGAATGTAGACCGGGTTGACCCGATCCATCGCGTCGACATCCGGGCCCATCCCGCGCCAGCGGGCCAGCCAGTCGGCGAAGGCGCCGTCCGCCAACGCGCCGGCGACATCACCCCGGCCGGCCGCGCTCAGCGCCCGGAAGAACGACGTGTAGTCGACGGCGTTCTCGGCCAGCAGGGTCAACCCGTCATCGATGACCTCGCCACCCTCGGGTAGCCCGAACTTGGTGGCCATCCCGGCCGACCAGGAGTCCTGGTAGCGGGCCGTGAATCCCTCCAGAACCGGCATCGCCCGCGCCACCGCCTGCTCCTCGTCGTCGGCGAACAGCGGCAGCAGCGCCTCGGCGAAGCGGGCCAGGTTCCACTGCGCGACCCGCGGCTGGTTGCCGTAGGCGTAGCGCCCGGCGTAGTCGATCGAGCTGAACACCGTCGCCGGGTCGTAGGCCTCCATGAACGCACACGGCCCGTAATCGATGGTCTCCCCCGAGATCGTCATGTTGTCGGTGTTCATCACCCCGTGCACGAACCCGGCCAGCATCCAGCGCGCCAGCAGCGACGCCTGCGCGTCGACCACCGCCTCAAACAGTGCCAGGTAACGGTTTTCGGCGTCGGTGGCGTGCGGGTGATGCCGGGCGATCGCGTGATCGGCCAGCCGACGCAGCAACCCCAGATCACCGCGGGACTGCTGGGCGGCGAGCTGGAAGCTGCCCACCCGCAGGTGACTGGCGGCGACCCGGGCCAGCACCGCCCCGGGCAGCATCGTGTCGCGCCGCACGTCGCGCCCGGTGGCCACCACGGCCAGCGATCGGGTGGTGGGGATACCCAGCGCGTGCATGGCCTCGCTGATCAGGTACTCGCGCAGCATCGGGCCGATGACCGCCAGGCCGTCGCCGCCACGCGCGAACGGGGTGCGTCCGGAGCCCTTCAACGCCAGATCGCGGCGTGGGGTACCGAGTTCCCCGAGCAGCAGGGCGCGGCCATCACCGAGCACCGGAACGTAGTTGCCGAACTGGTGCCCGGCGTAGGCCTGCGCGACCGGGCTGGCACCATCGGGAACCGTCGTGCCGACCAGCAGGCCGATGCCCTGCGGGCTGCGCAGCCACTCCGGGTCCAGGCCCAGCTCGGCGGCCAGCGGCTCGTTGAGCACCAGCAGCCGCGGCTCGGGTGGTGTCTCGGCCTGCCACGGCACCGCCAGCTCCGGGAATTCGCGGGCGAAGCCACTGTCGAGGGTGACGGTCGCGGCCGGTGGGGAGCTCACCCGTCCAGGCTACGGGCGTCCCGCTGCGGATACTCGAGCGCCAGCCGGAGAGACCGGCCCCGCCCGCTCCGGGTGCTTGCGGCCGGGGCCGCCGGTCACCATGATGGCCCGGTGACTGCTCTCGCCGACACGGTTCTGCCCCTCGTCAGGACCCGGGCCGACGTCTGGCGGTGGAACGTCGCCAACGCACACGGGGCCCGGATGCATGAGGCCGTCGCACTCCTGCAGCAGGCTGCGCAAAGCGACGAGCCCGCCGAGGTGTTCGCGGTAACTCAACGGGCGATCGCCTCAGCGCTGAAGGTGATCATGCGAGCCGATGACTCCAGCGGGATCATCGGCGACGCCTGCCGCGACCTGCTGGAGCTGCACCCGGTCCTGGCGGCCCAGGCACGACCGCCCGCCGCCAAGCTTGTCGACTGGATGCTGAAGTTCCAGTTCGACAACGAGTGCGACTACTTCACCATCGACCCGGTCGCCTATGCGCCCGCACTGGGCAGCCGCGGCATGGCCTCCTACCGCAGCAAGCTCGACGAACACGCGGCTACCCTGGGTCCGCGGCCACCCGACGACCAACCGTTCTCGTCGCCACATGCCGGTGCGTGGTTCACCCTCGACTGGAACGCCCAACGCCTGGCCGTATTCGACCGGGACGTCGACGCCATCATCGCCACCCACGCCCGGAACCGACGCGTGGCCTGGCAGCTGCACAAAACTGCGGCAGCGCTCCGGGAAATCGGCGAGATCGATGCCGCCATCGACTGGGCCAAGCAAGCCACAGATTTCGACGACGGCCACCAGGCCCGCCGGGCCAGCGACTACTGGTGTGAACTGCTGGCCGAGCATCGGCCCGACGAACTACTGGCTGCCCGCGTCGGGATCTTCCGCCGCTGGCCGTCGTCGACCACCGCGGGCCACCTGTACCGCGACGCACGGGCCGCGTGGCCGGACTATCAGGATGAGGTGCTCGAGCGTCTCGCCGCGCACCCGCGCGACGCGGTGCTGTTCGCGCAACTCTCGCTGCAAGACATTCCGTTCGCCTGGCATCTGGCGGGCAGCCTCGGCCTCGACGACGACCGCACCTGGAGCGATCTCGCGAAAGCCTACGAGAAGCTCGACCCGCACGCTGTTCTGCCCGTCTACACCCGCCTCGTCGAACGGGAGCTGGCCCCTGCGGACGCACGGGGCTACCGCAGCGCCGCGCGGCGACTGAAGAAGATGCGCAAGCTGGCTGCGGGTTCCATCGAGGCAGCGGAGGTCGATGAGCTCATCGCCGACCTGCGTGAGAGGTACCGTCGTCGCCCGCGGCTGCAACAGGAGTTCGATCGGGCCGGCCTGCCCTGAGGTTGTCGAGCTACTGGCCAGCACGGGGTCAGCGGCGCACCGCCGGGTCGTCGTAGCTGCCGTTGAGCAGCTTGGACACCGTACCCGGTTGCCAGTGCCGGCCGTTCGGGGTGCGCTGCCCGGTCGAGTTGAGCACCCGCGCGGTGGCCGCCTGGGTGACTCCGCAGCCGTGCACCAGCCAGCGCACGTAGCGCTTGAGCATCGGCTGGCGCTGCGGCCATGGCACCGTCGGCGCCGGCAGCATCGGCGCCCCGACGGTCGTGCTGGCGTCGGGTGTCGTGCGCCTGGTGGACCGCGGTGACCCGGATGCGGTGATCAGGGCGCGTTCGATCTCACGGCCCAGTGTTCGGGCGCCGACTGCTGCCAGCGCAGCGTTGTCGAGGGCGTCGACGGCCTGCACCTCGCGGCGCAGCGCGATGTCGATGTCGCTGTATCCGCCCTCGACCGGGACCGGGTCCAGCTCCCGGCACACCCGCAAGTTCAGGCCGTGCCGCTGCAGCACCAGGCTCAGCCGCCGCCAATGCTGCTCGCGCCCGAAGTCCGGTCCCGGGAAGGGCACCCAGATGTCCATCCGGCCAACGATGGCGCGGCCCAGCGCCGACACCACCGCGTCCACCTCGCCGAGGTCGTCGGCTGCCGACGCCGCGCCGGCGGTGAACGAGAACACCTCGGCGATGACGCACCCTTGCTGCGCGGCCACTTCGTTCAGCTCGTCGCGGTGCTCCGCGGTGTCGTCGTCACCGAGCAGGACGACCGGTGTGTGCATGGCTACCTCCCGATTCGGCGCTTCGCGACGGCATCTGGTGACGTCGCGGTGAGGGTATCGACGGGGTGTGACAAGTCGGGGCGATCAAAGCCCGGGCGAGCGCACGACGCCCCCAGGCGCGCGTCACGAGTCCTCCTCCTGCCTTTGAGCAGCCTTCTCGGCGGAGCGCCGACGGCACTCTTCAAGGGCAGGCAACTCCGCAAGCCGGATACGCTCGCGCTCCGCCGCGGCGATCTGTTCGTACCGATACGCGGCATATGAACGGTGCCGCTCCCCCCTCGGGGCCTGCGGCTCCCCGATCCAGCCCTTCTCCGCGCTCACCGCGACGCTCCCGGAATCAGCCGCCGCAGCGCCGCCCGGGTCTGCATCCCGACATCTTTGGCGGTGCGCGACCAGCCCTGCCAGCGCGAGACGATCTGGTCCAGCGACGACTCGGAGCCCAGCGCATCGCCGGAGGCGGTGGCCAGCAGGGTGCCGTAGGCTCGATCACGTTGTGCAGAAGTAACGTTCATAAATGTCAGCCCTTCCGGTGGTGTGACGTCATGAGCCACGCCGCCTGCCGAACACGCCGTGCGGGAGTAAAGCGACCGGGCGGAGATCTGTGGACTAGACCTCAGGGGCGTTGGCAGGGAACACCTTTGCGCGTAGCCGATGTTCGGCGTCCTGTCGATCTTTCTCGCGGCGCTTCGCGTCGGCCGCGCGGTGTTTCGTGACGTCGCTCATGGGCCTCCCTCGGTTCGGCCTCCCGGAGTTGCCGCAGCCTGGGAGGCGCTCTTGCCGGCCACCGAGCTGGCGCCGGCCGCTTCGTCATCCGAGCCACCCACGAGCGTGGGGTTGGCGCACCGCCCAGTCGGAGCTTGCCGACGGTGTCTCATGAAGCTGCTCTGATTGTAGAGAGAGGCACCGACAAGTAGCGCTGACCAGCGGTTACACACGCTCACGCCGCGGCAGCTCAGTTGGTCACATCCGGCACTTTCGCACCAAATCTGGAACGAGACACGATGCCGGATTCTGATAGCGCATCCGATATCACGGCGGGCGCGGCACTGGCCGTTACGCGACTTGTCGGTGCCCGGGTTTAGCGTCACACCCAAACCGGGCCGCCTGACAGACAGAGGCACACGATGGATCAGCCAACCGAACTCACCGCCGCGCAGCGTGACCGCGTGACATCCCACGTCCAGGAGTGGCTAGCACGCGCGTGGTGCACCACACCGCTGACCGAAAACGAGTGGCAGGCATGGGAAGCCGGGATGCGTCACCGTTATGCCGCCGCCGATCGCCCCTGGCCCGCAGCGGTAGTCCGGGTGGGCTCCCCGGTCATTGCTGCGCAGGCCGCGCCCATTGCGCTGATCGCGCTGCGACGGGTGCGTCGTCGCACCCGCCCACCCGACGCGACCGTCATCGCCGCCACAGTTACCGCGGTGATGGGGTCAGGTGTCGACGCCCGGTTTGCCGCTGCGGTGCGCACCGCGGCCTGCGCGGCGGTGCGCGACGGCCTGGCCGCTACTCCGCCCGGCGGTCGGCCGGCCGCCAGTCGGCGTCGGCCGTTGTGGGTGGAGTTGCCGAGAACCCCAAGCCCCGAGGCGTTGCGGGGTGTCGTCGACCAGGAGTCTTATCGACAGGCCTGCCGGGATATCAACTGGCGGCTCAGTACCGCGGTCGACATCGAGATCGACGTTGCGGTGCAGCGGGCCGCCAACGACGTGCTCCCGTGGCAGTGGAGCCGCGACCTCACGTTCGGCCTTTACGGCTGGGCAGCCCTGACCGCATTTTTCGCCGAGGAGCTGTCCTGCTGTGAGCAGCTGCGGCACGCCAGCCGCGCCCAGCAGGATAGCTACCTGACCCGTTGGTGGTGGCCGACCAGAGATTTCGTCATGGTGTGCGACCGGCCGGTCGATTTTCACGTTGAATCATCCAATGGTCGCTTCCGGCTGCACAACGCCTCCGGTCCCGCGATTCGGTGGGCCGACGGCTGGTCCATGCACTTCTGGCACGGTACGCCGGTGCCCGGCGATCTGATCCAAACCGGCTGGAGTGCACAACGAATCCTGGCTGAGCACAACGCTGAGGTGCGCCGCTGCGCGATCGAGCGGATGGGCTGGGATCGATTCGCGTCCTCCGCCGAACTGACGCTGCTCGATCAGGCGCCCGATCCGGCCAACCCCGGCCAGTGGCTGCGCCTATACGAGCTGCCCGCTACGGAGTGGCGGCCGACCCGGGTGCTGGTATGCGCCAACGCCACCCGTGAACGCGACGGCACCCGCCACCACTATGGGCTGGGTGTGCCCGCGGACTGCGGCAGCGCGCTGGCGGCCGCGGCCTGGACGTTCAACCTTTCCGAAGCCAACTACGCCGCCCTGACCCGGGCCACCTGACCCACCCAAAGAAAGGAACACCACCATGGCAACGATCAGTGATCTGAGTCAGCTCACCGGCGTCGAGGTGATCACCGACCACGACACCGAGTTCGATATCCCGGTGCACGCCGGCATGCAGCGCCAAGGCGATGTGTTGGTGCTGCCCGCCGCCTGCACTGCCACGACCGAGGTGCCGGTGTCGGGGACACCGGTGGTGCGCGGCGAGAATGGCGGCAACACCCACGCCATCTACGCCGCCGACGGACCGGTCTTCTGCGATCCCGTGACCGCCTGGGATATGCGGGTTGCCGCCCTCACCGTGCCCGACGGTTCGGTTGCCTATCTGTGCCATCCCGAGCACGGCTACATGGGCATCGCGCCGGGCAGCTACGAGATCCGCCGCCAACGCGAAATGGGTTCCGCGGCACGGATGGTCGCCGATTGACCGGCGTAACCGCTTCGCCGGACGCACGATGGCCGTGGCCCTGATATCACCCCCGATATCGGATTCCAGCGCCACATATGACCTGGAAATTGGTGCAGATGCGACAGGCGTTACAGCCACTCAGTACAGCGGGCCGCCACCGAACAGCTTCCGGTGCGAGTCGGGTTGGTTGCCTTCGACATCGGTGACGCCGTAATCCAGGGCGGTTTCGGCGGTGATCAGCGTGTGCCCGCTGCGCGCACCGAGATCCGGATCGCCCGCCAGCGCGACGATCACCCGCCCGATGAACTCCGGTGTCTCGGCGTTGGCCAGCGAGAACCCCTGAAAATCGGTGAGCCCGGAGGCCACCATCATCTCGTTCTTCACCAGCCCGGGCCACAGCGACACCGCGCTGACCCCGGTGCCGGCGAGCTCGACGGCCATGTCGGCGGCCATCTTGTCCAGGCCGGCCTTGGACATGCCGTAGAGCACCGAGTGCAGATGGCCGCGGGTGCCGAACGACGAGATGTTGACGATCAGACCCGACCCTAACGGCACCATCAGCTGCGTGGCGTGCACCGACGCGACATAGTGGGCCCGCAACCCCACCCCGATCAGCGAATCCCAGTCGGAAAGCGGGCGCTGCCAGAACTTCTCGGTGAACCCGGCGAAACCCTTGGGCGCCGCCCAGACGTTGTTGACCAGCAGATCCAGATGGCCTTGCTCGTCGGCGATGCGGGCGAACAGGGCGGCGATCTGCTCGTCGTCGCGGTGATCGCAGCGCACCGCGATCCCGGTGCCGCCGCGCTCGGTCACCGCGGCGGCGGTCGCATCCAGCGGCCCCTCCCGGCGCGCGGTGACATAGACGGTCCAGCCGTCGGAGCCCAACGCCAGCGCGATGCCCTTGCCGACGCTGCGGCTGGCGCCGGTGATCAACGCGACCCGGGTCACTGTTCCACCACCCCGTCCAGCGGGCGGGTGATCGACCACAGCTGGCGGAAATGGCTGCGGGACATCTTCCAGGCGCCGTCCTGCAGGACGTAGTCGTCGTCGTAGTCGCCGGTGAGCAGCCGCTCGGTGCGCTCAATCAGGTTGAGCTGCCGAAACTTCAGCGTCCAGCGCCCGGCGGCACGATCGGGACCGGTCAGCGTGATGTCGGGATGCATGCCGTGGTGCATGTCCAGGATCACCGGGCGACCGTCCACGGTGTGCAGCGCGATGCGCCGAAACACCGCGGCCAGGTGGTCGGCGTCCCTGAAGTCACCCAGCGGGCCGTAGGAGATGTCGGCGGCGTCGCTGAAGCAGGACCGCAGGGTGTCGGGATCCTTGGCGTCGCAGGCCCGAAAGTAGCGGTGCTTGAGGGCTTTGATCGCCTCGACCTGCTCCAGGGCCGCGAGGCGTTCCTCGATGGTGCGCGTCACATGTCCTCCCGATCGCCGTGGCTGACACCCTACGGTCTGCTGCCGGTGATATCGCCGGCGATATCGAATTCCGGTGTCATGTCCGGCCTGGGATTCGGGGCGGGTGTGACGGATGGGGCGGGGTCAGCGCCCGGAGCGCACCGGGGCGCTCGGGGTGAAGATCACCGGCATCGACTCCAGGCCGCTGACGAAGTTCGCCGGGCGCAGCGGCAGCGGCGCGTCAGAAGCCAGCCGCAGATCGGGCAGCCGCTGCACGATGCGCCCGGTCATCATCTGCAATTCCAGCCGGGCCAGCTGGTTGCCCAGACAAAAGTGGGTGCCGAACCCGAACGCCAGGTGGTGATTCGGGTTTCGCCGGATGTCGAACACATCGGCGCGATCGAACACGGTCTCGTCGAAATTGGCCGACTCGAACAGCAGCATGATCTTCTCGCCGGCGGCCAACGAGGTTCCATAAAACGACGTGGAGGCGGTCAGGGTGCGGCACATGTTCTTCACCGGCGACGTCCAGCGCAGCATCTCCTCGACCGCGCTCCCTAGCAGATCGGGCCGCTGCCGCAACAGATCCCACTGCGCACGGTTCCGCAGCAGCGCGTCCAGACCGCCGGACAGGGTATGCCGGGTGGTCTCGTCCCCGCCGATCAGCAGCAACAGAGTCTCCGACACGATCTGCTCATCGGTCAGCCGGGCGCCGTCCACCTCGGCGTGCACCAGCACGCTGGTCAGATCATCGCTGACCCGGGCGCGACGATCCGCGATGGCCTGCAGGGTGAACTCGGTGTACGCCACCCGGGCCGCCACCGCCGCCTGCACGGCCTGATCGGATGCGGTCGACGACAACGCGTTCATCTGGTCGTCGGACCACGCCAGCAGCTGCGCGTGCTGCTCGGCGGGTACGCCGAGCATGGTTCCGATGACGGCCATCGGCAGCGGCCCGGCCAGGTCGCGGACGATGTCGCATTCCCCGCGCTCGCAGACCCGGTCGATCAGGTCGTCGACCAGGGCCGCGATCGAAGCCCGTTGTTCCAGAACGTGTTTGCGGGTGAATCCGGCATTGACCAGTTTGCGGCGCACCAGGTGCTGCGGGTCGTCCATGTCGATCATGTGCGGCAGCGCCGGCACCCCGGGCCGGATGCCGCCGGCGTTGGAGAACAGCTCCGGGTGGCGTTCGGCGTCGATCACTGCCGCATAGCTGGCGGCCGCGGCCAGCCCGTTGCGGTCCCGAAACACGGGCTGGTTCAGCCGCATCCACCGGTAGGCCTCGCGCAGGCCGGCGGCGTAGTAGGCGCCGTCGGTCAGGTCGATATCAGGTGCGGACGGCGGGGTCACCGCATCAGAATCGGTTGAGCAGCGGGATCTTTTGGATGATGCGGTCACGCAGCCGCGGCTCGGGTCCGGCGCCCGGCGGCGGCCCGTACAGGGTCTGCAGCTCCGCCGGGGCGGCACCCGGGGCACGTGGGGCGGGAGCGGGCGCGACGGGTGGCGGCGCCGCCTTGGGCAGGGGTTGCGCGACGGGACCCGCCGCCATGCTGTGCGGCACCGGCGGGGGCGCCTGCGGGCTGCGGTGCGGTACGACGGCCAGCGACAGCGACACCACGAACGCCACCACCGCGGCGGCCAGCACCGCCGACACCGCCTTGGTCCGCGTCGTCTGCGGCGTCGACCTGGTCACCACCGGAACCTCGGGCACCGCGACAGCGCGCGATAGCGCCGCCGTCAGCGCCGCGCCGCGGGCCAGGGCCAGCTGGCCTTCGGCGGCGGTGAGGACCGGCTGCATCGTCACCTCCCGCAGCGCGGACGCCAATGTCTCGGTGTCCCCGGAGCCCAGCACGAAGATCGCGTCCGGGCTGGGCCGCAGCCCGTCGACGGTCGCGACGACGTGCTCGATCAGCGGCGCGTCGGTGCGGTCGACGCGCTGGGCGGCGACGCGTTGGCCGTTGACGGTCGCGACGATCGTCTCGTCGGGTTCCACGGTGCACACCACCAGGAAGTCGTAGCCGGCGAGCTGGGCGATACCGCGGGCCAGCGCCTCGCTGGCCTGCACGCCGGTGACCGCGGTCCCCTGCGCGACGCTGCCCAGCGCCGCGCACACCTTGGTGGCCGCCGTCTCGGTACCCGGGGACCAGCTCAGGCCGACGGCATCCACATCATCGCCGCGATCCGGCAGTGTCGTGAGCAGGTCTTCGGCGTCGAATGCCGCGAGGTCGGGAATGTCCAGCGTGCCTCGATCGAGGGTCGCGCCCGCACCGGTAGCCCCGTCGACCAGTACCCACCGGACAACTTCTGATGTCATCGAAAGACCGAGCACCCGGTCCATTGATGGCCTCCGAATCCTTTTGTCGACTGCACCCCACGCTACCGAGCACCCATCGCCCGGCGCCACCGTGGTCGCGGCCCGAGCCGGCTGCGGCATCATGACCAGGTGTCCTTCCGCCAACCGACCCTGGCCGACGTCGTCAAAACTCTCGACGTCGAGCGGGTAGACGAGCAGCACTTCGTCGCCACCCAGCTCGACAACCCGCATCACCACATCGTCGGCGGGCACATCGCGGGCCAGGCGCTGATGGCGGCCAGCCGCACCGCACCGGGCCGCACCCCGCACAGCGTGCACGTCTACTACCTGCGGGCCGGGGACGCCCGGCGACCGGTCGACCTGCATGTGGAGGTGGCCCGCGACGGCGGCACCCTGTCGACGCGGCAGGTCACCGCCCGCCAGGACGGCCAGATCCTGCTGGAGGTGCTGTCTTCGTTCACCAACGCCGTCGAGGCACCCGAATACCAGCAGCCGATGCCGCAGGTGCCCGACCCGGACTCGCTGCCGTCGTCGCAGCAGCAGCTGGCGGCCTACGCCGACGAGCTCGGCGGGTATTGGGTGCAGCCGCACCCGTTCGACCTGCGCTACATTGACCCGCCGCCGCGGCTGGCCCAGGACCTTCCCGAGGCGTCGCCGCGGATCCGGTTGTGGTGGAAACCCGCCGAGCCGGTGCCGGCCGACGCCGCGCTGCACAGCGCGCTGTTGACCTACCTGTCCGGCACCACCATGGTCGAGACCGCGGTCGGCATGCGCCGGGCGACCCCGGCCAGCACGTTCAACGCGCTGATCGACCATGCGCTGTGGTTTCAGCGGCCGGTCGATCTGTCGGATTGGGTTTTGTCCGACCAGTTCTCGCCCAGCGGCGTCGCCGGTCGCGGCCTGGCGACCTCGACGATGTACAACCGGGCCGGTCAGCTGGTCTGCGTCGCCACCCAGGAGCTCTATTTCGGGCGGGGCGCCGGGTCGTAGGCGCGGTGGCTGCTGAAAACGCCCTCCCAGCTGACACACGGCCCGCAGAATCGGGGGGTTGCGCCGCTGGGAGGGCGTTTTCAGTCAGCACCCCGCCTATTAGGCTCGGAATGGTGGCCACCGCTGCGGACATGTCGGCCTATGAGCGCGACGCCTGGGACGCGCTGGTAGCCGAGGCCGACAAGCAACACCACCAATCCCATCGTTTCGAGGACTGGACCCGCGGGATCCGGCAACGCGCCCGCGACGCGACGGAGCGGGCGCGGGCCGCCGCGCAGCGGGTGCCCGGCGCCGAGGCCACCATCGACACCGTCGATGCCGCGATCACCAAGACGATGGAGGGACTGCAAAGCGTCCTGGTGGAACGCGGCCTGGGCTCGGTCACCCCGGACGGGATCTTCGCGATGTTCGCCGAGGCCGGTGTGACGGTGCAGTCCTACGACGACGTGCGCGCGCTGGACTTGCAGTTGTGCGACGCGTCGGTGCCGCAGCGCAAGGAGCGCTACATCGCGCTGGCCGCCGCCGAAGGCGCCGCCTCGTCGCTGGCGGTGACCGGCGGCGTGGTCTCCGCGGTGGTCACCGGCGGCACCACGGCGCTGGTCGCGGTGTCGGCGATCGCCGCCGACGTGACGACGGTGATGGTGGGCATGGGCCGCATCGTGGCGGTGGTGGCCGCCCACTACGGCTACGACGTGCGCGAACCCGACGAAGAGGTGTTCGCCTCCGGGGTGATCGCCTACGCGGTGGCCGGCAATGCCGGGGAGAAGGCGGCGGCGCTGGCGTCGCTGTCGCGGTTGACCACTCAGCTCTCGCACGCCGCGATCCGGCGCAAGCTGCAGCAGCGGCAGATGGTCAACGTGGCCGAGAAGGTGTTTTCGACGCTGGGCTTCATGCTGGTGCGAAGCAAGGTCGCCCAGGCCATCCCGATCGTCGGCGCGGTGCTCAACGGCGGGTTCAACGCACGCCTGGCGCACCTGACGTTCACCCGCGCCCAACAGGTGTACCGGCTGCGTTTCCTCACCGAGAAGTACGGCCTGGACGCCGCGCGGTGGGCGCCGCCGGCGGTGGCCGGCGAGGTCATCCACGTGCCGCTGGTCGACGAGGTGCTCGAGGCGGAACTGGCCGCCGATCCCACCGACGACTGACCGGGTCGCCTCACCCGTCACTGTGGTCGCGGCAGCGGAAGCATGTGCCGATCTGCCCGCCTCCGCGCGACAACCCGGTGTTTCCCCAGGTGACCGGACGGGTCTATGGTCCTGTGCGTCGCTCCCGTCTCGGTGGCCACGTAGGTCACGGATTGTCGCCGAGAACCCGGTGCCCGGCTCCGAGCGGGGCTGGCGGCGGATGCGGCCGCGGGGGCCCACAACGGCCGTCACCACCCCCGTTGTCGCTGATAGCCGGGCACCCGCCCACCAGCGACAATCTGGGGTGAATGGGCCGGGTGGGACGCCGGGGACGCAGGTGACGACGCGACGGTCGGGCGGTGATCGCCCACCTGGGCCGATGCCGGCACTGTCGCTCAGACCCGGGCAGATCGACACATGCCCCGGCGCTCGGGACGGATGAGACGGATGAGACTACGAACCCTAGTTCCAGGTGCGCGGTGGCCGCGGAGATAGTGTGACCGGCATGGCCTGGCAAACAGCTGAGATCCCCGACCAGACCGGCCGCACGTTCGTCGTGACCGGAGCCAACGGCGGATTGGGCGAAGTCGCCACCCGGGTACTGGCCGACAAAGGCGCGACCGTGGTGATGGCGTGC
The DNA here is from genome assembly GCF_059812545.1 of Mycobacterium sp. NGS50. Lineage (NCBI taxonomy): Bacteria > Bacillati > Actinomycetota > Actinomycetes > Mycobacteriales > Mycobacteriaceae > Mycobacterium > Mycobacterium sp. NGS50. The sequence goes on along the minus strand of NZ_JCALCW010000007.1, from coordinate 37,743 downwards.
CGCAACACCGCCAAGGCCCAGCAGATCGCCGACACCATCACCGGCGACGTCACGGTGGCCCCGCTGGATCTGGCCGATCTGGCGTCGGTCCGTGAATTCGCCGCGCAGCAATCCGCATTCGACGTGCTGATCAACAACGCCGGCCTGATGTACGTCCCGTTCAGCCGGACCAAGGACGGCTTCGAGACCCAGCTCGGCGTCAACCACCTGGGCCACTTCGCGCTGACCGGTCTGCTGCTGGACAAGATCAGCGACCGCGTCGTCACCCTGTCGTCCATCGCGCACAAGCAGACCCCCACCTTCCGGGTCGACGACCTCAACTATGAGCACCGCCGCTACAACCGGATCCTGGCCTACGCCCAGTCGAAGCTGGCGAACCTGATGTTCGCCCGCGAGCTGCAACGCCGGCTCACCGCCAATGGCGAGACCAAACGCTCCTACGCCGTGCACCCCGGGGTGTCGGCCACCGACCTGTTCACCAACACCGGCACCCCGCTGGACCTGGTCGCCAAGTACGGCGTGGCGCTGGTCGGCCAGTCGCCGCGGCGGGCCGCGGAATCCATGCTGTTCGCCGGGACCATGCCCGACGCCGACCCGGCGATCTATTGGGGGCCCACCCGGATGGGGGGCAATCGCGGCCCCGTGCAGCCCTGTCCGTCCAGCGGATTATCGAAAGACATGACGCTGTGGCTTCGGCTCTGGGAGGAGTCGGAGAAGCTGACCGGGGTTAGCTACTGACACCGTGCGGGTAGACGGACGCGACATCGAGTTCACCGGGAGCCTGCTGCAGCCCCTGACCCGGCGGACCAGCGACTTGGTGCGGCTGGCCGGCGCGTTGCTGTTCCTGGCGATCGTCACCGCCGGCACGAAAATCACCCGGTACGAATGGGTGACGCTGGAGAAGTCGATCGCCCAGATCCTCGACCCGCTCTCGCCCACCCAGTCCAAGGTGGTGCACCTGGCCTACGGGCTGGTGATGCTGGCGCTGCCGTTCGCGATCCTGATCGCCCTGGTCATCGCCCGGCAGGCCAAACTGCTGGCCGCGTCGGTGGCTGCCGGGCTGCTCGCCGCGGTGCCGTTGTCGCTCGATGATCTCACCTTCAAACTGCCGCACTGGGATTTCGACCTGTCCGACCAGCCCGGCACCGGCCTGCTGAGCTTCCTGCACGAACCGGGCTGGGTCGCGATGATGGCCGCCGTGCTCACCGTGGCCGGGCCGTGGTTGCCCACCCGCTGGCGCCGCGCGTGGTGGGCGCTGCTGCTGGCCTACATCCCGATCCACCTGATGATCGACACCCTGGTGCCGCACCACGCGCTGCTGGGCCTGGCGGTGGGCTGGCTGGTCGGGGCGCTGGTGATCCTGGCCGTCGGCACCCCGGCGCTGGAAGTTCCGCTGGACGGCGCGGTCCGCGCGCTGGGCCGGCGCGGCTACGTCGTCTCCGAACTGACGGTGCTGCGGCCGTCGCGCCGTCGCGGGCTGTCCCTGCTGGCCACCTCGACCGATCCGGGTCACGCCGTGCTGCTCGAGCTGTACGGGCCGCACCAACGCATCGGCGGTGTGCTGCGCCAGCTGTGGCGCGCCGCCCGGCTGCGGCCTACCGAAACCCCGCCGCTGCACGCCTCCATGCGCCGCGTCATCGAACACCGCGCGCTGATGTCGATCGCGGTCGGCGACATCGGGGTGGCCAACACCACCACCGTCGCGACCGCCACCCTGGACCGGGGCTGGACGCTGTACTCCTCGCGGCCGGTGCGCGGTGTCCCGCTGGCCGAATGCGCCGACACCACACCGATCACCGCGGTCTGGGAATCCCTGCGCACCCTGCACCGGCAGCAGATCTCGCACGGCGACCTGCGGGCCGACGACATCACGGTCAGCGAGGACGCCGTGCTGTTCGGCGGCTTCGACAACGCCGAATACGGCGCCACCGCCGCCCAGCTGGACTCCGACATCGCCCAGCTGCTGGTGACCACCGCCGCGCTCTACGAGTCGGAGTCCACGGTCGCCGCGGCCATCGAGGTGTTCGGCCGCGGCGCGGTGCTCGACGCGTCGCGCCGGCTCACCAAAGCCGCTGTCCCGGCGCGGGTCCGGGCCTCGGTCGACGACGCCACCACACTGATCAACCGGGTCCGCGGCGAGGTCATGCAACAAACCGGAACCGACGAGATCCAGGCGGCCACCATCACCCGGTTCTCCCGCAGCCAGCTCATCCAGCTGGTGCTGCTGGTGGCGCTGGTCTACGTCGCCTACCCGTTCATCAGCGCGGTGCCGACGTTCTTCGTCGACCTGACCCGGGCGAACTGGTGGTGGGCGCTGGCCGGGCTGGCGGTGACCGCGCTGACCTATGTCGGTGCCGCGGCCGCGCTGTGGGCCTGCGCCGACGGTGTGGTCAGCTGGACGCGGCTGTCGATCATGCAGGTGGGCAATACGTTTGCCGCCACCAGCACACCCGCCGGGATCGGCGGGCTGGCGCTGTCCACCCGGTTCCTGCAGCGCAGCGGCCTGAGCGCGGTGCGGGCCACCGCGGCGGTGGCGCTGCAGCAGACGGTGCAGGTGATCGTGCACCTGTGCCTGCTCACCGGGTTCAGCATCGCCGCGGGCACCTCGTCGCAGCTGGCCAACATCGTCCCGGACGCCGAGGTGCTCTACCTGGCCGGCGGTGCCGCGCTCGGAATCCTCGGCACCCTGCTGTTGGTCCCCCGGCTGCGGCGCTGGCTGACCATGTCGGTGCATCCCAAACTCAAGGAGCTGTCCACCGCGCTGATCGACGTTGCCCGCCAACCGAAACGGTTGGTGTTGATCGTGCTCGGCGACGCCGGGACGACGCTGGGCGCGGCGGTGGCGCTGTGGATGAGCATCCAGGCGTTCGGCGGTGGCATCAGCTTCGTCACCGTCGCGATGGTGACCATGGTCTTCGAGACGCTGGCCTCGGCGGCACCCACCCCCGGCGGTATCGGCGCGGTGGAAGCCGCCCTGATCGGTGGTCTGGCCGCGTTCGGGGTGCCGGCGGCGCTGGGGGTGCCCGCGGTGCTGCTGTACCGGGTGCTGACCTGCTGGCTGCCGGTGTTCGCCGGGTGGCCGGTGATGCGCTGGCTGGCCCAGAACGACATGATCTGACCGCTGTGACCCGCTTCGGGCAGCTGTCCGGTTAAGTTGAGACACCATGCGAGTTGACGGGCGCGACATCCGGGTCACCGGCAGTCTGCTGCAACCGCTGACCCGCCGTACCAACGACATCCTGCGGCTGGCGCTGGCGGCGCTGTTCCTGGCGGCGGTGATCACCAGCTCGCTGGTCACCCGCTACGAATGGGTGATCCTGGAGCGGTCCATCTCGCGGATCGTCGGGGTGCTGTCCCCCACCCAGTCCAACCTGGTGTACCTGGCCTACGGCGTCGCGATCCTGGCGTTGCCGTTCATGATCCTGATCGGACTGATCGCCGGGCGGCAGTGGACCCTGCTGGGCGCCTACGCGGTGGCCGGGGTGCTGGCGGTGCTGCCGCTGTCGATCACCGGCAAGGGGATTGCCGCACCCCGCTGGCATTTCGACCTGTCCGAACGGCTGGCCACCACACTGGCGCAGTTCCTCGACGACCCGCGCTGGATCGCGATGCTGGCCGCCATGCTGACCGTGTCCGGGCCGTGGCTGCCGTCGCGGTGGCGGCGCTGGTGGTGGACGCTGCTGCTGGCGTTCGTCCCGATCCACCTGGTGGTCAGCGCCATCGTGCCGGCCCGCTCGCTGCTGGGGCTGGCGGTGGGCTGGTTCGTCGGCGCGTTGGTGATCCTGGTGGTCGGCACCCCGGCCCTGGAGGTGCCGCTGGACAGCGCGGTGCGGGCGCTGTCGCGCAGCGGCTGCGCGGTCGCCGGGCTGACCGTCATCCGTCCGGCCGGCCGCGGCCCGCTGGTGCTGTCGGCGATCGCCGAAACCCCGGCGGTGATCGAGCTGTACGGCCCCAACCAGCGCAGCGGCGGCGCGCTGCGGCAGGTGTGGCGCAAGCTGCGGCTGCGCACCACCGAGACTTCCCCGATCCACGCGTCGCTGTATCGGGCCGTTCAGCATCGCGCGCTGATGACCGTCGCGATCGACGAGGTGGGGGTGGCCAACACCTCGACGATCGCGTTGACGGCCCTGGAGCGGGGCTGGACGCTGTATGCGCACACCCCGCCGCGCGGGCTGCCGATCTGCGGTTGCACCGAGGACACCCCGGTCATCCAGGTGTGGGAGTCGCTGCGCCGGCTGCACGATCGGCGGATCTCGCACGGCGACCTGTGCAGCACCGAGATCACCGTCGACAACGACGCGGTGCTGTTCGGCGGGTTCGACAACGCCGAATACGGCGCCACCGACGCGCAGCTGCAATCCGACATCGCGCAGCTGTTGGTGACGACGTCGGCGCTGTACTCGCCCGAGGCGGCGGTGACCGCGGCGATCGAGGTGTTCGGCCGCGACACCGTGCTGGCCGGGTCGCGGCGGCTGACGAAAACAGCGGTGCCGGGCCGTATCCGGGGATCGGTGAGCGACGACAAGGCGGTGATCGCCGCGGCCCGCGAGGAGGTCAAGAAGCAGACCGGGGCCGATCAGATCCGCACCGCGACCATCACCCGGTTCAGCCGCAGCCAGCTGATCCAGCTGGTGCTGCTGGTGGCGCTGGTCTATGTCGCCTACCCGTTCATCAGCGCGGTGCCGACGTTCTCCTCCCAGCTGCGGACCGCGAACTGGTGGTGGGCGCTGCTCGGGCTGACGGTGTCGTCGCTGACCTACCTGGGTGCGGCCGCCGCGCTGTGGGCCTGCACCAACGGGACGGTGAGCCTGCGCAATCTGTCGATCATGCAGGTGGCCAACACGTTTGCCGCGACCACCACCCCGGCCGGGGTCGGCGGGCTGGCGCTGTCCACCCGGTTCCTGCAGAAGAACGGGCTCTCGACGCTGCGCGCCACCGCCGCCGTCGCGCTGCAGCAGACGGTGCAGGTGATCGTGCACGTCGCGCTGCTGATCGTGTTCACCACCGCGGCCGGCGCCTCGGCGGATCTGTCGCATTTCGTGCCCAGCCCGACGCTGCTGTATCTGATTGCCGGTGTGGCGCTGGGGATTATCGGCGCCGTGCTGCTGGTGCCGAATCTGCGCCGCTGGTTGACCACGGCGGTGCGGCCCCGGCTCAAAGAGGTCTCCGCCGACCTGATCGAAATATCCCGCGAACCGCGGCGACTGGGCCTGATCGTGCTGGGCGCGGTCGGGACCACGCTGGGCGCGGCGCTGACGCTGTGGGCCAGCGTGGAAGCCGTCGGCGGCAACACGTCGTTCGTCACCGTGACCGTGGTGACGATGGTCGGCGGCACGCTGGCCTCGGCCGCCCCGACCCCGGGCGGTATCGGCGCGGTGGAGGCCGCCCTGATCGGTGGTCTGGCCGCGTTCGGGGTGCCGGCGGCGGTCGGGGTGCCCGCGGTGCTGCTGTATCGGGTGCTGACCTGCTGGCTGCCGGTGTTCATCGGCTGGCCGGTGATGCGCTGGCTGACCAAAAACGAACTCATCTAATCGGCTAATCGACGTTGACTCTGCGCGTACGGCGCAAAAGTGTGAGTGGACTGCGCCCTACGCGCACAGTCAACGGGTCGGGTGGGCGCCCGCCGCGGCGTGGGTGCGGGTGATCTCCGGCGCCGGGTGTCCGGCGTCGGCCACCGCCTGGCGCACCGCGTCGCCAACGGCGGCGGCCCGGCCATCGGGCACCAGCGCGATGACGCAGCCACCGAAGCCGCCGCCGGTCATCCGGGCACCCAGCGCACCGGCCCGCTCGGCGGTGTCGGCGATCAGGTCGATGTGTGCGGTGGTGATCTCGAAATCATCGCGCATCGACGCGTGCGACGCGGTCATCAGCCGGCCCGCCGCCACCAGATCCGATTGGTCCAGCGCGGCAACGAAATCCAGCACCCGCTGGTTTTCGGTCAGCACGTGCCGGGCCCGGCGGGCATCGACCGGGTCGGCAATCCCGTCGAGCCGCACCGCCTCCCGCAGCGAAGACACCCCCAGGTCAGCGGCGGCCCGCTCGCAGGACGCGCGTCGCGCCGCGTACTCGCCGCCGACGTGCTGATGCGGCGCCCGGGAGTCGATCAGCAGCAGCGCCACCCCGTCGAGCTCGAAGGGCACCGGCCGCACGACCAGGTCGCGGAAGTCGATCAGCAGCGCGTGGGCAGGGTCACCGAACAGGGAGGCCAGCTGGTCGAGCAGACCCGTTGGGGCGCCGACGTAGTCGTTCTCGGCGCGCTGCGCGAGGCGGGCCTGCTCCAGGCGGTCGATGCGGGTGCCGGTGGCGGCGGTGAGGGCGCCGAGCACCGCGCATTCCAGTGCCGCCGACGACGACAACCCGGATCCGATCGGGACGTCGCTGCGGATCGTCATCGTGCCGCCCGGCATCGAATAGCCGGCGCGGCGCAGCGACCAGATGACCCCGGCCGGGTAGGCGGCCCAGCCGGTGATCTCGCCGGGAGCGGTGTCCAATCCGATGCGCACCACGGTGTCGGCGTGCTCGCTGTCGACGGTGATGGCGTCGGCGCCGGCCGGTATGAAGGTGACGGTGGTGCGCTGCGGTATCGCGATCGGCAACGCGAAACCGGCGTTGTAGTCGGTGTGTTCGCCGATCAGGTTGACCCGGCCGGGCGCGGAGTAGGTGATCACAGCGCCCGCAGCCGGGCCGCGACGTCTTCGGGGGTGACGTCGGCGATGAACGCGTCCATCGCCGACTCCGAGGCCGCCAGATACTTCAGCTTGGCGGCACCGCGCCGGATCGACATGAACTCGACGTGGAAGTAGCCGTCGGGCTGCTTCTCGGTGTACTGGTGCAGTGCGGCCATGTAGGGCAGCGGGGTGGGATAGAGCCGGTCGAACCGGGCCAGCAGATCCTGATACATCGCGGTGAAGCCGACGAGTTCGGCGTCGGTGAGCTCACACAGGTTGCGCACCAACCGGTTCGGGTACAGGTGCACCTCGACGGGCCAGCGGGCGGCGAACGGCACGAACGCGGTGAACAGCTCGTCGCGGGCCACGATTCGCACACCGTCGGCCTGCTCGCGGGCCAGCAGGTCGACGAACAGGTTGCCGCCGTGCCGGTTTCGATGCTCGCGGGCCCGCGCCAACATGGTTTCGGTGCGCGGCGTCAGGTACGGGTAGCCATAGATCTGGCCGTGCGGATGCCCGAGCGTGACCCCGACCTCCTCGCCGCGGTTCTCGAAGCAGAACACCTGCTCGATGCCGGGCACCGTCATCAATTCCGCGGTGCGGTGCCGCCAGGCCCGCACCACCAGCCGGGCGTGCTCGGCGGGCAGCCCGGCGAACGATCCGGTGTGGTCGGCGGAAAAGCAGATCACCTCGCAGCGGCCGTAACCAGGGGCGGCACCCTCGGCCGGATCCGGGGCCGCTCCGACACCGGCCAGGCTGGGGAACCGGTTCTCGAACACCACCACGTCGTAGTCGGCGGCGGGCACCTCGCTGCTCAGCCCGCTGGGTCCCGGGCACAGCGGGCACGCCTCGGGGGGCGGCTTGTAGGTGCGGTCCTGGCGTTGCGCGGCGATGATCACCCACTGCCCGGTGGCCCGGTCGTAGCGCAGCTGCGACGGGGACGGGTCGCGGACCGGCAGCGGGCGGCGGTCCGGCACCGGCGCCGGTGTGTGGCCGGGCAGCGCGAAGAACAGCAGCTCGCGGCCATCAGCCAGGGTCCAGCGGGTGGGCGCCGTCACGCCCAGCAACCCTAGTGCACACCGGCATCGACCAGCCGCGACACGTCAATCGGCGACAGGCGGATCCGCGGCGCCCCGGTCCCGCAGAGCGCACCGGACACTTTCTGCACGTGCGGCGCGGACCAGCTGGTCGGCGGTGCGAAAAGTCGCGGTATCGCGTTCTGCCGGCGAGACGGGCAGGTCCGCCGCGCGGCGCAGCACCATGATCGCTAGCGCCACCGAGGTCCGACAGGGGATGACCAGCAACGTCGCCGAGGCCGTGGCCCCGCTGATCGTCATCATCCGCTGGTCACCCAGGGCGCGACGAGGATCGGTTTCCTTGGCGAGCTCCAGCGCATTGAAATTCGGCGCCCCCGCCAGCGACGACCAATTGACGCTGATGCCGGTGATCTCGCCCAACCGTCCGACCAGGCCGTCCAGCAGCTCGGGAAGCTCCCGAGCCAGCGACGCGGTGTGCGGCCACCACGCGCCGTCCAGGTCGCTGCGTAATTCCACGGCCAGCGCAAGCCGCACCGGGCTGGCCAGGCGCCGACCGCGCGTGAACGATTTCATGGTGCCGTCGTCGACGAATCCGAGGCCGCCGCAACGCGACTGGGATGGCAATCTCGGTGATCCATGGCGAGTCCCTCCACTCGGGGTCGACCCGGCACACGGCTGTGGGGATCGCAAACGAATCCGGTTGCAGCGGCTTAATTTCGGCATCACACCGGAGTTCACCGACGGCGAGAGACGTCCACCTCGACGCTACACCCTGCTGCGCAAAAGAAGGTCGTCGCTTTCCGCACGAAAATAACCGGAAATACTCAGGATTCGGGCGGCTGTTTTTGCCCGTGCTAGGCTACGGGCCGGGTGTTTTCTGCATCCAATCTGAATGAGAGAAGTCGAAAGTATGACACAGGGAACTGTGAAATGGTTTAACAGCGAAAAGGGCTTCGGCTTTATCGCTCCCGATGGCGGCGCTGAGGATGTGTTCGTTCACTACAGCGAGATCCAGGGCAACGGTTACCGTTCGCTCGAGGAGAACCAGCGGGTCCAGTTCGAGATCGGCCAGGGGAGCAAGGGCCCCCAGGCTACCGGGGTCACCCCCGTCTAGGCACGCGTAGCAACGCACACGTGGGCTGGCAGGCACTGTCCTGCCAGCCCCAAGTGTTTTTCGGGGCGATTTCGCGACATCACCCCCTAAGGGGGGACGATAGGAGCGATGGACCCCGAACCAGCGCCCGTGGATTTCGGCCGGTGACCACCCGCCTGGAGCAGGCCCGCACCTGGGCGCTGGGCTCGGATCCCGGGCTGTTGCGCCTGCAACTGGCCGGCCGCACCACGCTCGCGCTGGGGGTGGCGCTGCTGGTGCTCGGCGTGTTGACGAAGGCGACCGGGCAACCGTTGACCGTCGCGCTGTTGGGCGCCGTGGTCGCGATGGTGTCGGCGCGCGGTGTCAACGATCCCGACCCGCGCCGGCAGCGGGTCACCTTGGCGCTGCTGCCGCTGCCCGCCGCGGCCTCCATCGCCACCGCCACCGTGCTGGCCCCGCACCGGGTGGCCGCCGATGTCGCGTTCGTGCTGATCCTGTTCGTCGCGGTCTACATCCGCCGATTCGGTGCCCGCGGAACGTCATTGGGCATGGTCGCGGTGATGACCTACTTCTTCTCGCTGTTCCTGCGCGCCGGTGTCGCCGAGTTGCCGTGGCTGATCATGGCGGTCGCCGTGGGCACCCTGTGCAGCTTCGTGATGACCACCTATGTGCTGCCCGAGCGGCCCGACCGGCTGCTGCACCGCACCGTGCGGTCGCTGCGCGCCCGGATGGCGATCGTGGTCGACACCGCCGCCGATGTGGTGCGCTCCGAGCGGGTTGATGAGCGACGCCGACGCCGGCTGCGGATCCGGGTGGCCCGCCTCAACGAGACCGCGCTGATGGTGCAAAGCCAGCTCGAGGACAACGTCGACCCGGCGACCGTGTGGCCCGGTGTCAGCGGCGCCGAGTTGGCGTTGCGGCTGTTCGACGCCGAGCTGACCATCGAACGGGTCGCGGTCACCGCCGAGCGGGTGACCGACGCCGACGTTGCGGCGACGGTGCGCGGGCAGCTGGCCGCCGCGTTGCGGGAGCTGGCCGCCGAGATGCGCGCCCCCGGATTCGGCGGGCTGGCGCGGGCCGGCAAGGCCGCCGAGGCGCTGGTGGACGGGACCGGCGTCGAGGTGCGAAGGGTGGCGATGGCGATCATCGACACCACCGCGGTGATGAGCGCGATCCGGGCGTTGCCCGAGCGCGGCGCCGACGGCCCGCTTGACGTCGTCGCGACCCCGGAACCGGAACCCGAGGCCGCGCCCGACACCGGGCTGCGTCCGACCACCCGGCAGGCCATCCAGGTCGCGATCGCCGGGTCGCTGGCGATCGTCGTCGGCGAGCTGGTGTCCCCGGACCGCTGGTATTGGGCGGTGATCGCCGCGTTCGTCACCTTCGCCGGCACCGCCTCGTTCGGCGAAACCCTGACGAAGGGTTGGCAGCGGCTGGTCGGCACGGTGCTCGGCGTGCCCGCCGGGGTGCTGGTCGCCACCGCGCTGTCCGGGGACGCCGCGGTGTCGCTGGTGTCGATCTTCGTCTGCCTGTTCTGCGCCTTCTATGTGATGAAGGTGGCCTACGGGCTGATGATCTTCTGGATCACCACCATGCTGGCGCTGCTCTACGGGCTGATCGGCCAGTTCAGTGTGGACCTGCTGGTGTTGCGGATCGAGGAGACCGCGATCGGGTCGGTGATCGGGGTGACCGTCGCGCTGCTGGTGCTGCCGGCGCGCACCGGCACCGCGATCCGCCGCGATGCGCACGCGTTCTTGACGACGCTGTCGGCGGTGGTCGAGGAGTCGGTGGGTCAGCTGGTCGGTGCCGCCGGTGCGGTCGGCGCCACCGAGCAGGCCCGCGGATTGCACCGCCAACTGCAGCAGTTCCGGGAGACCGCGAAGCCGGTGACGGTCGGGATCGCCGGTCTGGCGGGGCGCACCAGCATCCGGCGCGGGTTGCGGCTGCTGAAGGCCTGCGACCACTACGCGCGCACCCTGGCCCGCTCCAGTGAAAGCTCCCCGGCGCTGTCGTCGGAGCTGTCCGACGCGTTCACCGCGGCAGCCGAACAGAACCGGCGCAACATCGACGCGTTGGTGGCGATCCTGGATCAGCGCGAGGCGCTGGACATGCGGCCGGTCACCGACCTGCTGGACACCGTCGACACCGGCACCGAGGACCGCGCGGTGCTGGCCGCCTCGCACGCGTTGCGGCAGATCGACCGGGCGGTGGTGGATGCCGCCGTCGACCTGGGCGCCGGGGAGATCAGGCTGTGGTGAAGATGTCGCGGTGCATGGTGCCCGGCGCGGCCGCTGGCTCGACGAACCATTCCCATGGGAACAACAGCCCGAACAGCTGGGGCGGCAGCCGCAGCAGCATCCGGTAGGCGCGTGCCTTCACCCCGGTGTCGCCGATCTGCGAGTGGTGCGCGGCGAACGCGTCGCGCTTCTGCCGGGCGAATCCGGCGACGTTGACGCGGTGGGTGATGGTCGCCCGCGGCGCGTACGCGGTGCGCGCGACATCCAGGTCATACGGTGCGGGCAGCCGCAGCCGGGTGGCGAACTCGGCCACCCGGCACAGCAATTCACGCGGCATCGTCGCCTCCAGCACCCGCGGGGTCGCCGCGAGTTCGGCGGCCCGCTTGCCGACGTGATGCACCTGGATGTGATCGCGGTGCCCGTAGCCGCCGTTGGCCTGGTAGCTGAGCAGCAGATCGGCGTTCTCGGCGCGCAGGATGTCGGCCAGTTTCTGGGCGGCCTCGTCGCGATCGGCGCGCGCGAACCGGACCCGACCCGGCGGGTCCGGGTAGAAGTCGGGGCCGTGCCCGCTGTCCGCGTAGCCCAGGCATTCCACCCGATGCACGCCGAGAGTGTCTGTGCTGGAACGCAACTCGTCGAGACGGTGGCTGAGTGTCCCGTCGCCCATGTCCCCGTCGGTCGCGGTGACCACCACCACCCGGTGTCCGGCGGCCGCGGCTTGAGCCAGGGTGCCGCCGGTCAGGATCACTTCGTCGTCGGGGTGGGCGTGGAAGGCGACGACGGTGGGCATGCCCCAGTTTGCATTGATGCTGCGTCCAGGGTGCAAGCTACTCGGACTTTTCCGCCCTGCGTGCAGAGTCAACGAGGAGGCTGGGCCGCAGCCGCGCCGGCGGGATCTGCTCCCCCGCGGCCAGGTCCGCCAGCAGGGCGTCGGCGAACCGCACCAGGCCGTCGACGTCGACGCCGTGACCGTCCGGCGCGGCCACCAGCCGCGACGAGGCGCTGCCCAGCAGGGCGATCGCGCCGTTGACGTTGCCGCGCTGGACGTGGGTGATGCCGACGGCGAGCTGCGCCAGGCCCTGCCACAGGTCGCGTTCGGCGACCGGCCCGTTCTTCCAGGCCGCCTCCAGCACCTCGTGGGCGTTGAACGCCAACCCGCGGTCCAGCAGGTCCTGGGCGTAGGCCAGCGTCTCGGCCGGCGGCAGCCGCAGATCGTCGGGGATGCGCGGCACCCCGACGCTGCCGCGCGGCAGCGGCCGGCCCAACGCGTCGCGGGGGCGTGCGCTGCGCGGCCGGCCGGACTCGTCGCGATCCCGCTGCGCCATGTGCCCATCATGCCGGTGGAATAGCGCCGGGGACGTCGCTGTTGCAGCCGCCATGCCGAAATCCTTCACCGAAGCCGAACGCCAGCAGTTTCTCGCCGACAAGCACGTCGCCGTGCTCGCGGTCGACGCCGAGGACGGCCGCCCGCCGGCCAGCGTCCCGATCTGGTACGACTACACACCCGGCGGGGCCATCCGGGTCAACACCGGCGTCGGGACCCGCAAGGCCAAGCTGATCGAGCAGGCCGGCAAGGTAACCCTGGTGGTGCAGCACGAGGAACCGCCGTATCAGTACGTCGTCGTGGAGGGCAGCGTGGTCGACGTCGTGTCGCCGCCGCCGCTGCAGGCCCGCGAAGACATCGCGATCCGCTACCTCGGCGACGAGGGCGGGCGGCAGTTCGTGGCGCAGATGGACGCCGACGGCCAGGTGCTCTACACCATCCGGCCGGACCGCTGGATCACCGCGGACTTCACCGGCGAGCTGTAACCCTCAGTAGACCTGGCGGCCGGCCAGGAAGGTCGCGCGGACGTCGAGGTCGGCGATCGCCTCGGGCCGCACGGCGCGCGGGTCGGCCGACAGCACCACCAGGTCGGCGTACTTGCCCACCTCCAGCGACCCGATCACGTCGTCGGCGAACAGCTGCCAGGCCGCGTCGATGGTCTGCGCCCGGATGGCCTGCTCGACGGTGAGCCGCTCCTGGGGGGCCAGCACCCGGCCGCTGGGCGCCGTGCGGGTGGCGGCGACGCTGATGTTGCGAAGCGGCTCCTCGGGGGTGACCGGCGGGTCGTTGTGCAGCGAGATCCGCATCCCGGTGGCCACCGCCGACCCGGCGGGCATCCACTGCGAGCCGCGCTGCTCGCCGAACAGCCCGTCGACCAGAATGTCTCCCCAGTAATGGATTTGGTCGACGAACAGGCTGCAGGTGACGCCCAGCGCGGCGGCGCGGCGCAGCTGCTCGGGCCGGATCGCGCCGACGTGTTCCAGGCGCAGCCGGTGATCGGGTCGCGGGTGGCGGCGCAGCACGTCCTCGTAGACGTCGAGGATGGTGTCCACGCCGTTGTCGCCCTGCACATGGCAGGCCATCTGCCAGCCCAGCGGGAAGTACGCCTGAACGATTTGGGCCAGCTGCTCGCCGGTGTAGTTGGCGTGGCCGCAGGAGCCGGGCATCACCCCGATGGCGCGGGTGGCGTCGGTGTCCAGGTAGGGAAACGACAGGTCGATGTTGCCGATCCAGGGCGAGCCGTCCACCCAGATCTTGATGCCGACCTGGCGCAGCAGGTCGTCGCCGTCGCCGGGGGCGGCGTCGGTGTGCAGCTGCGGGTTGGAGATCTCGTAGGTGCGCAGCCGCACCGTCAGCTCGTCGTGCAGCTGGGCCACCAGCGGCCGGAACTGCGGCGAGAACGCCATCTCCGAGCAGGTGGTCAGCCCGGCGCGGTTGAGCCGCGCGCATTCGGCGCGCAGCATCTCCGGATAGTTGCCGGGCCGCATCGCCTCACTGAGCAGCGGCATCAGCGCGCCGGTCTCCTCGGCGGTGCCGTCCAGTTCGCCGGTGGCGTCGCGGCCGTACTTGGCGCCTTTGGGGTCCGGGGTGTCGCGGGTCAGGCCGGCGTGGCGGGCGGCGGCGCTGTTGAAGTACGCCTTGTGCCCGGAGTTGTGCACGATCACCAGCGGGGTCGCCGGCGCTATGGCGTCCAGCCAGACCAACGTGGGCTCGGGTAGGCCGGGCTGCAGCAACGCATCCCAGCCGATCGCATAGGCGCCTTCGGCACCGCGGTGCACGACCTCGCGGCGGATCATGTCCACCACGGTGTCGGCGTCACGGACGGTGACCGGCCGGATGTCGATCATCCGGTCGGAGAGCACCACGGCTTCCATCAGCGGATGTCCGTGCGCCTCAACCAATCCGGGCATCACACAGCCGTCGCCGAGGTCGAGGCGCTGGGTGTTGGGGCCGACCAGCCAGTCGACCTCGCGACGGTCTCCGACGGCGACGATGCGCCCGTCGGCGACCGCGAGCGCCTCCGCGGTGGGCTGCGCGTCGTTGACCGTGAGCACCGTTCCGGTGATGACGAGATCCGCTGCGGGCATGGCGCTCCTATCGGCCGGTCTCGGGCGAGTGTAAGCCGATCGGAGCGACACTCGGGGTGCTGACTGAAATCGACGGATTAATTTCGCGAACCCCCGATTCTGGGGGCTATAGGTCAATCTGGACGTCTATTTCAGTGGAGACGTCGAGGCGCCCGGGTAAAAAATGTCCCGAGACACCGTTCGACGGTGTCTCGGGACATAGCGTGGTGGCAGGTGCAGGATTCGAACCTGCGTAGGCTTTCGCCGACGGATTTACAGTCCGCTCCCATTGGCCGCTCGGGCAACCTGCCGTATCGCGCCTAGCAGACTACAACGAAGATGTACCCCGGGTACAAACCGGCATTAGCGAGAAGGGACGGATCCATGGCCGATTCATCGTTCGACGTCGTGAGCAAGGTCGACCGCCAGGAGGTGGACAACGCCCTGAACCAGGCCGCCAAGGAGCTGGCCACCCGCTTCGACTTCCGCGGCACCGACACCACCATCGCCTGGAAGGGCGAGGAGACCATCGAACTGGTCAGCTCGACCGAGGAGCGGATCAAGGCCGCCATCGACGTGTTCAAGGAGAAGCTGATCCGCCGCGACATCTCCATGAAGGCCTTCGACGCCGGCGAGCCGCAGGCCTCCGGCAAGACCTACAAGGTCAGCGGCACCCTCAAGCAGGGCATCGACAGCGAGAACGCCAAGAAGATCACCAAGCTGATCCGCGACGAGGGACCCAAGGGGGTCAAGTCCCAGATCCAGGGCGACGAGATCCGGGTGTCGTCGAAAAAGCGCGATGACCTGCAGGCCGTCATCTCCCTGCTCAAGCAGGCCGACCTGGAAGTGGCGCTGCAGTTCGTCAACTACCGCTGACGTGCGGTTCGTGCACCTGGCGCGGGCGCATGAATCGCAGGTAGACTGGCCGGTATGACGACGACCCTCGAAGACCTGACCGTCGCCACGCGACGGGTCCGGGAAAGCGCGGCAGCCGTGGGCGCGGCGCTGTCGTCGGTTGCGGTCTACACCGAACCCGCCGTCACCCGCGCGGTGCAGGCCGAGCACAACCTGTACGCCCGCATCGAGGCCGAGTTCGGGATGCTGACCAGCACCGAGGCCGGCAAACGGATGGGCTCGCGCTCCAGCGCGCCGCGCAACCACGCCACCACCGCGCACCGCAACAAGGCGCTGGTCGCGGTGCGCCGCGGCAACTACCTGGCCTATCCCGGATTCCAGTTCGGGCCCGACGGGCAGCCGCTGCCCGTCATCGCCCGGCTGCGCGAGATCGCCGAGGCCAACGACTGGTCGGAGGCCGGTCTGGTGCAGTGGCTATGCGGCCCGACGACGTACTTCGACGGCGACCGCCCGGTGGACCACCTGGCCGAGGATCCGGACCGCGTCGCCGCGGTGGCTGCGGACGACTTCGCCATCTCGTGGTGACCGGGCCGCCGACCCCGTTCGACCCGGCCACCGTCATCCTGCCCGCGGGCGATCTGCTGTACCGCGTCTTCACCGCGACCCGCACGCCGACCGACTTCAACCCCGGGATCGGCGCGCCGACCCGCTTCGGCTTCTTCGGCGAACCTGCAGTGCCGGTCCTGTACGCGGCCGACACCGAAGACGCGGCGGTCGCCGAAACGCTGCTGCACAACATCCCGGCCGACGGCGGCGTCCTGCCCTACGACAGGTACTCCGACAAGGCACTCGTCCTGCTCGCCGTGGCCCGCGACCTGCGGCTCGCCGTCCTGCACGGCCTGGGATTACGACGCCTCAAGGTCACCGCCGACGAGGTGACGTCGAGTCCCGCCTCCAGCTATCCGAGCACCGTGCGGTGGGCCGAGGCCGCGCACCGGATCGGGCTGGACGGCCTGGTGTGGATGTCGCGGATGTGCAATGACAGCAAGGCCTACGTGTTCTTCGGCGACCGCTGCGCCGATGCGTTCAGCCAGGACCCGTCGCACGCCCGGATCTTCGCCAGCCCCGCCGACCAGATGTGGCTGATCGAGCGCTGCGCGCCGCTGCATGTGGACGTGTTGCTCGAACCGCTGTGATCCCACCGCCGTCGGTGCCTACCCTGGGAAGTGAGCGGCGCCACAGTCGCCGGGAAGCGAGGCTGCGTTAATGACCGGGACCACGGACGTCGACGTCGTCATCATCGGTGCGGGCATCTCGGGTATCGGTGCCGCCTACCGCATCACCCAGGCCACCCCCGACGCCAGCTACGTCATCCTGGAACGCCGTGAGCGCATCGGCGGCACCTGGGACCTGTTCCGCTACCCCGGGGTCCGTTCGGACTCCAGCATCTTCACCCTGTGCTTCCCGTTCGAGCCGTGGACCGGCAACGAGGCGGTGGCCGACGGACCCGACATCCGCGAATACCTGGCCGCGACCGCGCGCAAGTACGGCATCGAGCCCAACATCCGGTTCAACAGCTACGTGCGCGCCGCGAACTGGGATTCGGCCACCGACACCTGGACGGTCAGCGTCGACGACGGGGCCGGGTCCACCAGCAGCTACCGCGGCCGGTTCCTGTTCTTCGGGTCCGGCTATTACAACTACGACGAGGGCTACACCCCGGATTTCCCCGGCATCGAGACCTTCGGCGGCACCGTCGTGCATCCGCAGCACTGGCCCGAGGACCTGGATTACACCGGCAAGAAGATGGTGGTCATCGGCAGCGGCGCGACCGCGGTCTCGTTGATCCCGTCGCTGACGCAGCGGGCCGCCAAGGTCACCATGCTGCAGCGCACCCCGAGCTACCTGATTTCGGCGTCGAAGTTCAGCCCGTTCGCCAACCTGCTGGGCACGGTGTTGCCGCGACGGTGGGCGCACCCGCTGATCCGGATGCGCAACGCGCTGTTCGAGGGCCTGATCTGGTTCCTGGCGCGCAAGGCCCCGGGCTTGATGAAGTGGATGCTGCGCCGGCAGGCGATCAACCGGTTGCCGGCGGGCTACGCGGTGGGCACCCACTTCAAGCCGCCGTACAACCCGTGGGATCAGCGGCTGTGCCTGAGCCCCGACGGGGACCTGTATCAGGCGATCAGCGACGGCCGCGCCGAGGTGGTGACCGACCACATCGACCACATCGACGCCACCGGGATCGCGTTGAAATCCGGTGCGCACCTGGACGCCGACGTGATCGTCACCGCCACCGGGCTGCAACTGCAGGCACTCGGCGGGGCGCGGATCAGCCTGGACGGCACCGAGATCAAGCCGCAGGAACGGTTCGTCTACAAGGCGCACATGCTCGAAGACGTGCCGAACCTGTTCTGGTGTGTGGGCTACACCAACGCGTCCTGGACGCTGCGCGCCGACATCACCGCGCGGGCCACCGCGAAACTGTTGGCCTACATGAAATCCCGTGGCTACACCCACGCCTACCCGCATCTGGGCGGTGAGCTGATGCCGGAGAAACCGGCCTGGGACATCCAGGCCGGTTATGTGCAACGCGCGCTGCATGCGCTGCCTAAATCCGGTACCAAACGGCCGTGGAATGTGCGGCAGAACTACTTCGCCGACGCCATCGACTACCGCTTCGACAACCTCGAAGAGGCGATGGTGTTCGGCCGCGCCGGCGATCGGGCGCGCCTGGCCGGCTAGCCGCCGCGCCGCGCTAGTTCACCAGCACCACCGAGGGCGGGCGCGTCGGCGGCCCGAGCTCGGTGGTCGGCGGCGCGAAGAACGGGACCGTCCCGGCGGGACCCTTGAAGTGCGCGAGCAGGTTGGGGTCCCCGACCGGCAACGTCAGCGGGAGGCCCAACAGCGGACCCCACTGGTCCACCCGAAACGGCGGCCATCGCTGTGCGACCGTGGTTGTCGACAGCGGTGCCCCCTGGCCGGCGGGTCGATCCTGATAGACCTCGAGCGCCGGGAACGACGTCGCCGTCCCACCGATCCGGACCCCTGCGCCACCGGGCTGAACGACCAACTCCCCGCGCACACAGACGGTCGCCTTCCCCAGCGCCTCACCGCCCGGCGAGAACGGGTCGGCGGCTTGGTAGCCGATGTAGACCGAGCCGTCGCGGCGTTGCGCGACCCTGACGGTGGGCGTGCCAGCCTGGGCTTTGCCGGTGCTGAGGTTGACCGACGGATTCTGGCGTGCCACCACCAGCCCGTTCTCGTAGTCGATTTCGATGCCGACGCGGCTGTTTTCCGGGCTCGCGGCGGGGTTGAATCCGCGGTTGTCGCCGGCGTTGTCGTCCAGCGGTGGGAAGTGCAGCGGCGCGGGATCTTTGACCTTCGCCGACGGGATGAACAGGTTCGCCCGGACCACGCCCTGTCCGGGGACCGGGCGGATGCGGCCCACCACGACGGTCGGGGCCACCCCGCGGTTCTTGGGGTCGTAGCTGTGTGGATCGAGTTCGGCGGCGGTCTCCCAGTCCGCCGCCGAACTCGGTGGTCGACCGAAAACAGTTGTGAAAGCGTCGATCTGGTTCTGCAGGCGGGTCTCGGCCTGCCCGGGCGGGCCGAGGACCGCCGGGATCGGCGCGTCGCCGTCGGCCATGTCGATCGCGGTGGCCAGGGTGTCGTCGAGGGCGTCGGCGTCGGCGACGACGGCGTCGAGCTTGTCCTGCAGGTCGAGTTCGTAGATCAGCGCGTCGACGGGGTTGGTGACCCGGTCGGTGAACTCGACGCGGCTGGTTACCGGATTCACCCGCAGCGCATGCTGTTCGGCTTCGGCGATCAGTGCCGTCAGCCGGGCCTGAACCGCGGCGATACCGTCGGCCGCGGTTTTGGCGGCGTGCGCGACGGCCATCGCCTCCACACCGTGGGCGTCCAGATCCGCCCGGGTGGTCGCGATCGAGGTTCGCGCGGCCACCGCGGTGTCTCCACCCCAGTCGTCGAAGACGTCCAGTGCGCCCAGCCCGGCCGAGGCGTCGAAGGCGGCCTGTCCGCGGTCTTTTGCCGCCAGGAACACTGCACGCACCGCGTCGGCGCTCCACCGTTGGATCTCGGCGACCGATATTGCGTTCCCGCTCATGGCGACCCCCGCCCGCTGATGTGCGGATTCTGGCAGCTGTCCGGGTGATCGTCACTTCACCCGGGTGAAGTGACAGCCTTCGGTGACGGTGCTAGGAACCAGACATGTTGCGGGTGGATCTGGAGGGTCTGGTGACGGCGGCGGCCAGCGTCAGCGGGCACGGCGAGGACCTGGCGGTTCGGCACCTGGCCGCCGACAATCGGATCGCAGCGGCGGCGCCCGGCTGGGCCGGCCGCTCGGCGACGGCGCTGAACAACCGGACGTCGCACTGGGTGACGGCGTCGGCGGCGATGCTGACCCGGGTCGGCGAACACGCGGCGGACCTGCGCAACGGCGCGGTGCGCTTCGCGGCGATGGAGGGGGCCAATAGCGCGTTGCTGGACACCTGAATTGACGATCTGCCGGTGCGATATGCGGCGTCGGCCATAGGGTGATCGCCATGGCACCTACACAGCGCGAACCGAACGTCGTCGTCCTCGGCGGCGGGTCCTGGGGCACCACCGTCGCGTCGATCTGCGCGCGCCGCGGGCCGACGCTGCAGTGGGTGCGCTCCGAGGAGACCGCCGCCGACATCAACAACAACCACCGCAACAGCCGCTACCTGGGCGACACCGCGGTGCTGTCCGATTCGCTGCGCGCCACCACCGACTTCGCCGAGGCGGCCAGCTGCGCCGACGTCATCGTGATGGGGGTGCCCTCGCACGGGTTCCGCGGCGTGCTGACCCAGCTGGCCGCTGAGTTGCGGGCGTGGGTGCCGGTGGTGTCGCTGGTCAAGGGGCTCGAGCAGGGCACCAACATGCGGATGTCGCAGATCGTCGAGGAGGTGCTGCCCGGGCATCCGGCCGGCATCCTGGCCGGCCCCAACATCGCCCGCGAAGTCGGCGAGGGCTACGCGGCCGCGGCGGTGCTGGCGATGCCCGACCCACACATGGCCGCCACGCTGGCGGCGTTGTTCCGCACCAAGCGGTTTCGGACGTACACCACCGACGACGTGGTGGGGGTCGAGATGGCCGGCGCGCTGAAGAACGTCTACGCGATCGCCGTCGGGATGGGCTACTCGCTGGGGATCGGCGAGAA
This sequence comes from Mycobacterium sp. NGS50, assembly GCF_059812545.1. NCBI lineage: Bacteria > Bacillati > Actinomycetota > Actinomycetes > Mycobacteriales > Mycobacteriaceae > Mycobacterium > Mycobacterium sp. NGS50. The sequence goes on along the minus strand of NZ_JCALCW010000007.1, from coordinate 17,260 downwards.
CACCCGCGCCCTGGTGATGGCGCGGGCGGTCCGCGAGATGTCCAAGCTCGGCGAGGCGATCGGCGGGCACCGCGACACCTTCTCCGGGCTGGCCGGCATGGGCGATCTGATCGTCACCTGCACCAGCCAGCGCAGCCGCAATCGGCACGTCGGCGAACAGTTGGGCGCCGGCAAGTCCATCACCGAGATCATCGAGTCGATGAACCAGGTCGCCGAGGGTGTCAAGGCCGCCAGCGTGGTGATGGAATTCGCCAACAAATACGGGCTGAACATGCCGATCGCCCGCGAGGTCGACGCGGTGGTCAACCATGGCGCCAACGTCGAACAGGCTTACCGCGGGCTGATGACCGAGGCCCCCGGCCACGAGGTGCACGGCACCGGGTTCTAGGTGTGCCGAATGAGGTGTCGCCGCAGCAGGTTTCGGACTTCTCCTGACCCATTGGCAACATCAGTACCAATTTCCAGCCGATGAGTGGTCGCGGAAAACGATAGCGCCGGCGATATCACCAGTCGAAGAGGCTGGTCGGCGGCCGATCCGCGAGCTTCATCGCGATCCAATGATTCATCGACACATGCTGATCGGCCGCCTCGACAGCGAGCCGCGCATGCAGCGTCGGTGATGTCCGGACCAGGAAAGTGCCGCTGAAGGACTGCTCGGTGATCGGACGCGGCAGGTCGTGTTCGGCCTCCTGGCGCTGGACGATCTCGCTGTCCACCGCACGTTCTGCCGCGGCCATCGCCTCCAGCATCGTGGGTGCCGAACAGGTGATCGTCGGCAATTCCAGGCAGCGGGCCAGGTATTCGTCGCGCTCCTGGAACCATTCGGCCCGGTAGGTGTAGTGGTTCATCGCGAGCCCAGTAGCGCATGTAGTCAGCGATTCGACAAGCCACTCATCCCCAGGACCCGCGGCCGGCGGGGCGAGTGATATCGCCGGCGCTATCGTTTTTCGCGACCACTCATCGGCTGGAAATTGGTGCCGGTGAGGCCCGTGTGGCAGCCGAGTTAACCCCGGGCCATCTCCTCGAGTCGGCGAATCCGGTCGGCGATCGGCGGGTGGGTGGAGAACAGCGCCCCCATCCGCTCGCCGGCCCGGAACGGGTTGGCGATCATCAGATGCGACTGGCTGGCCAGCTGCGGTTCCGGCGGCAGCGGTGCGGCCTGCACGCCGGCGGTGATCTTGCGCAGCGCCGACGCCAGCGCCAGCGGGTCGCCGGTCAGTTCGGCACCGGACTGGTCGGCCTGGTACTCCCGCGAACGCGACACCGCGAGCTTGACGACGGTGGCCGCGATCGGGCCCAGCAACGAGACCAGCAGCATCGCAAAGGGGTTGCCGCCCTCACGGTTTCCACCGCCGAGCATCCCGGCGAACATCGCCATGTTGGCCAGCGCGGTGACCACCGACGCCAGCGCGCCGGCCACACACGAGATGAGGATGTCGCGGTTGTAGACGTGGGACAGCTCGTGGCCCAGCACCGCGCGCAGCTCACGCTCGTCGAGGATGTCCAGGATTCCGGTGGTGCAGCACACCGCGGCGTTGCGCGGATTGCGGCCGGTGGCGAACGCGTTGGGTGCGTTGGTGTCGCTGATGAACAGCCGTGGCATCGGCTGATGGGCGGTGGTGGCCAGCTCGCGCACGATCCGGTACATCATCGGCGCCTGCAGCTCGCTGACCGGCTGCGCGTGCATGGCCCGCAGCGCCAGCTTGTCGCTGTTGAAGTAGGTGTAGGCGTTCATGCCGACCGCGAACAGCACCGCCAGCCACATCGCCGACCGGCCGAACAGCGACCCGACGAACACGATCAGTGCCGACATCCCGACCAGCAGCGCGAATGTCTTGAACGTGTTGTGATGCGGATGCCAGGTCATCAGCGCCCCCTCCTCTGAACTGGGTACTGCTGATTAAACGCCCATCAGCCGCGAGGGGTTCCCCCCGACACGACCCGAATCAGCCGTGGCGGTTGATGGTGTAGTCGACCAGCGTCGCCAATGCGCGCCGACCGGGGCCGTCCGGCAGCCCGGCCAGCTCCTCGCGCGCCCGGGTGGCGTAGGTCGCCACCGTCTCCTTGGCCTTGGCCATCCCCGCCGAGCGGCGCAGCAGCGCCAGCTCCTCGGCCACCACGTCGTCGGTGACCGGCCCGGCCAGCAGCTCACGCAGCCGGTCGGCGTCGGGCCCGGTCTCCTGCAGCGCATACAGCACCGGCAGGGTGTGCACCCCTTCGCGCAGGTCGGTGCCGGGCAGCTTGCCGGATTCGTCGGGATCGCTGTCGATGTCGATGATGTCGTCGGAGATCTGGAATGCGGTGCCGACGATGCCGCCCAGCCGGGACAGCCGCTCGATCTGATCGGCGTCGGACCCGGAGAACGTCGCCCCGAACCGCCCCGACGCGGCGATCAGGCAGGCCGTCTTCTCGTAAACGACTTTCAGGTAGTGCTGGATGGGGTCGGATCCTTCAACCGCGCCCCGGGTCTCGCGCATCTGCCCGGTCACCAGCTGGGCGAACGTCTCGGCGATGACCCGCACCGCGTGCGGCCCCAGCCGCGACACCAGGCGCGACGCCGTCGCGAACAGGTAATCCCCGGCCAGGATCGCGACGTTGTTGCTCCAGCGGGCGTTGGCGCTGGGCGCACCGCGGCGCATCTGGGCCTCGTCCATCACGTCGTCGTGATACAGCGTGGCCAGGTGCACCAGCTCGATGACCGCGCCGGCGACCGTCACCTGCCAGGAGTCCGGCTCGGGCCCCAGCTGCGCGGATAGCACCGTGAACAGCGGCCGGAACCGTTTGCCGCCGGCCACGAACAGGTGCGTGACGGCCTCGGTCATCAGCTCGTCGCCGCCGCGCAACTCGGTGTCCATCAGCTGCTCGATCCGCGCCACACCATCACGGACCGAGGCCGCGAATGTGGGGTCGCCGAAATCCACGCCCGCCACCACAGTCGCCGGTGTATTCACGGCTCCAACATACTGGTGGACGTGAACGCGCAAGCCGACGTGGTGGTAGTAGGCGCCGGACCGGCAGGTTCTGCGGCCGCCGCCTGGGCCGCCCGCGCGGGCCGCGACGTGCTGGTGATCGACGCGGCCGACTTCCCCCGCGACAAGGCCTGCGGTGACGGCCTGACGCCCCGCGCCGTCGCGGAGCTCAAACTCCTGGGCCTCGGCGACTGGCTGGACTCCCATATCGCCCATCGCGGCCTGAAGATGAGCGGCTTCGGCAGCGAAGTGCAGGTGGACTGGCCGGGCCCGTCGTTTCCGTCCACCGGCAGCGCGGTGCCGCGCACCGAACTCGACGAACGGATCCGCAAGGCCGCCGAGGAGTCCGGCGCCCGGATGTTGCTGGGGTTCAAAGCGGTTGACACTCAGCGTGACTCGTCGGGGCGGGTGACGACGGTGGTGTTGGCCGGCGGCGGGGAGGTCAGCTGCCGCTCGCTGATCGTCGCCGACGGCGCCCGTTCGCCACTGGGCCGGGCGTTGGGCCGGCGATGGCATCAGGAGACGGTGTACGGGGTGGCCGCCCGCGGCTACCTGGACTCGCCGCGGCACGACGAGCCGTGGCTGACCTCGCACCTGGAGCTGCGAGGACCGGGCGGCTCCAAAGGCAAAGTGCTGCCCGGCTACGGCTGGATCTTCCCGCTGGGCAACGGCCAGGTGAACATCGGCGTGGGGGCGCTGGCGACCACCAAGAGGCCCGCCGACCTGGCGCTGCGGCCGCTGATGTCGCACTACACCGATCTGCGCCGCGACGAATGGGGGTTTGTCGGCGCACCGCAGGCGCCGTCGAGCGCACTGCTGCCGATGGGCGGCGCGGTGTCGGGGGTCGCCGGCCCCAACTGGATGCTGATCGGCGACGCCGCCGCCTGCGTCAACCCGCTCAACGGGGAGGGCATCGACTACGGGCTGGAGACCGGACGCCTCGCGGTGGACATGCTGGGCACCGCGGATCTGTCCCGGGCCTGGCCGACGGTGCTGCAACAGCATTACGCCCGCGGCTTCTCGGTGGCACGCCGGCTGGCGCTGCTGCTGACCTTCCCGCGGTTCCTGCCGGCCACCGGGCCGTTGGCGATGCGCTCGAGCGCGCTGATGCGGGTGGCGGTGCGGGTGATGGGCAATCTGGTCACCGACGAGGACAGCGATCTGGTGGCGCGGGCCTGGCGTGGCGGTGGTCGGGCCTCGCGGCTGGCGGATCGCCGCCCCCCGTTCAGCTGAGCGTTCCGCGAGCGTGCGTAGTTGTACGGCTATACCGGCCAGTTCCTGGCATTCTGCGCACCCTCGCGGCTGCCCGGCCCAGTATCAGGACCGTTGACATATATCAGGCGTCCTGATATGCATGAGGAATGACCGAGAACCTGGATTTCGAATTCGATGCCGCCTACCGGGGCGAGTCCGACCGGATGGGTGTGGGGACCAAACCGCCGTGGAGCCTGGGCGAGCCGCAGCCCGAGCTGGCGGCGCTGATCGAGGCCGGCAAGTTCCGCGGCGATGTGCTCGACGTCGGCTGCGGCGAGGCCGCCATCTCGCTGTATCTGGCCGAGCGCGGACACAGAACGGTGGGCCTGGACCTTTCGCCGACCGCCATCCGGTTGGCCCGCCAGGAAGCCGCCGAGCGCGGCTTGACCAACGCCGCCTTCGAGGTCGCCGACATCAGCACGTTCACCGGCTACGACGGCCGGTTCCAGACAATCGTCGACAGCACTTTGTTCCATTCGATCCCGGTCGAGGCCCGCGACGGCTACCTGCAGTCGATCCTGCGCGCCGCCGCCCCGGGCGCGTCGTACTTCGTGCTGGTCTTCGACAAGGCCGCGATCCCGAGCGGTCCGCCGAACGCGGTGACGGCCGACGAGCTGCGTGCGGAGGTGTCCAAGTACTGGGTGGTCGACGAGATCAAGCCGGCCCGGCTGTACTCCAACGCGGGCCCGGATCTGGCCGCGCTGATGGGTGCCGAAGTCCGCGTCGAACCCGACGGGCGGACCTCGGTCGGCGGCTGGCTGCTCAGCGCGCACAACGGCTGACATGAACACGCCAAGGCCGCCGCGCTGGCTGAAGCCGGCCAACAAGCTGATGATCGCCATGCAGAAGCTGGGCATCCCGACCGGACCGCCGATGATCCTGACGGTGCCGGGCCGCAAGTCCGGCCAGCCGCGCAGCACGCCGATGACCCCGTTCACCCTCGACGGGCAGCTCTACACGGTGGCGGGATTCCCCAACGCCGACTGGGCCCGCAACGCGCGGGCCGCCGGGGCCGGCACGCTGAGCCACGGCCGCACGAAGCGGCCGGTGCGCATCGTCGAGTTGTCCGCCGAAGAGGCGCGTCCGGTGCTGCGCGAGTTTCCGGTGCAGGTGCCGATCGGCGCCGGGTTCCTCAAACGCGCCGGGCTGGTGCAGCGCGGCACCCCCGACGAAGTCGAGGCCCTCGCCGGCCGTATCGCGGTCTTCCGCTTCGACCCGGCGGGCTGAGCCGTGAGCACCACCTACCGGGCCAGGCGGCGGGGGGTTGCTTTATAGCGCGAGCAGACGTGAATGTGCCCAAAAACCCTTAGTTTTGGGCACATTCACGTCTGCTCGCGCAAGCTTAGCGGGCCGGCTTGTAGGCGGCGTGCAGCGCCACGATGCCGCCGGTGAGGTTGCGCCAGCGCACCGCCGACCATCCGCTCCCGGCGATCTGGCGGGCCAGCGCGGCCTGATCCGGCCAGGCCCGAATCGACTCCGCCAGATACACGTAGGCGTCCGGGTTGCTGGACACCGCGCGGGCCACCCGCGGCAGCGCCCGCATCAGATACTCCTTGTAGGCCGTCGCGAATACCGGGATGGTCGGCGTGGAGAACTCGCACACCACCAGCCGGCCGCCGGGACGGGTCACCCGCGCCATCTCGCGCAGCCCCGCTTCGTGGTCGACGACGTTGCGCAGCCCGAAGCTGATGGTGACCGCGTCGAACACGCTGTCGGCGAACGGCAGCGCGGTGGCGTCGGCGGCGACCTTGGGAACCGGCCGCGCCCGGCCGGCGCCCAGCATCCCGACCGAGAAGTCCGCGGCCACACAGCGCGCCCCGGAGCGGGCCAGCTCCACCGTCGACACCGCGGTGCCCGCGGCCAGATCCAGCACGGTGTCCCCCGGGCCGATCCGCAGCGCCGCGCGGGTCGCCCGCCGCCAGTACCGGTCCTGGCCCAGCGACAGCACCGTGTTGGTCAGGTCGTAGCGGCGCGCCACACCGTCGAACATCGACGCGACTTCGTCGGGATTCTTGTCCAGGGAGGCGCGGCTCACCCCGGCGACGCTACCCGGTCAGGCAGCCGCCGCCGACCGTGTCCCCCGCACCGCGTCGTAGTGGTCCAGCAGTTGATCGCAGATCGCCGACCAGCTGCGTCCGAGCACGCTGCGCCGCGCGGCGCGGGCATACCGCGGCCGGTTCTCCAGCAGATGCGCCACGGCCTCGGGCAGCCGTGCCTCGAAGTCGTCGACCCCCAGCAGCAGCCCGGTGTGATAGGAGGCCACCAGGTCGCGCGGGCCGCCGGCGTCGGGGGCGATCACCGGCAGCCCCGACGCCAGCGCTTCCTGCACGGTCTGGCAGAACGTTTCGTGCTCGCCGGGATGCACGAAGACGTCCATGCTGGCGTACGCCGACGCCAGCTCGGCGCCGTAGAGCGCGCCGGTGAAAACCGCTGTCGGCAAGACGGATTCGAGCTTGGCGCGAGAGACGCCGTCGCCGACCACGACGAGCTGGACACCGGGATCGCGGGCCAGCACGGACAGCCGCTCGACATGCTTCTCCGGTGCCAGCCGCCCGACGAACCCGATGATCGGCTTGCGCTGCGGCGACCAGCGTCGCCGCAGCGCCTCGTCGCGCGCCGACGGGGCGAACGTGGTGACATCGACCCCCCGCGGCCAGTAGTGCACCCGCGGAATGTCCTGTTCGATCAGGGCGTCCATCGCCGACGTGGAGGGCGCCAGGGTGCGGTCGGCGCGCGAGTGCAGCGAGCGGGTCCACGCCCACGCCGCCCGCGACAGGCCGCCGACGCCGTAGCTGGATGCGAATCCGGCGATGTCGGTCTGGAACACCGCGACGGTCGGCACCTGCAGGCGACGGGCGGCCAGCACCCCGCCGTAGCCCAGCAGCGCCGGCGAGGCCAGGTGCACCACGTCGGGTTGGAAGCCGCGCAGCACCCGCACCATCCGGGGCAGCGGCACGCCCAACGGCAGCGACGTGACTTTCGGGAAGATTCGGGCCGGCGCGCGGTGCACCCGCACACCGTCGTGGATGCGGTCGGCCGGGGGCTGCCCGGGCGGGGTGTCCGGCGCGATGACCAGGGCTTCATGCCCGGTATGGCGCAGGTGCTCCAGTACCCGCAGCACCGAGTTGGAGACACCGTTGACGTTGGGCAGGAAACTCTCTGCAACGATCGCCACCCGCATAGCAACCATGCTGTCAGCGGCGCTTGTCGATAGGGTTACGAGCAGGCGACCAATGCGCGAGCAGACACAAAGTGTTCCCGAAACGGGTGTTTCAGGGCACATTTGCGTCTGCTCGGCAGTAATCGGAAGGACAACCATGCGGTTCCTGGTGCTCATCGCGACGCTGGCGCTGTGCTGGGCGGTACCGGTGAGCGGTGTCGCGCATGCCACGACGCCCGGCACCACCATCACCGACGACGGGTTCGGCGTGCTGCTCGGATCCCCCGACGCCCCGACACAGTGGGAGATCTTCTGCGAGCCGCAGTGCCCGCACTGCGCCCAGTTCGAGGACGCATCCGGCGAGACGCTGCAGGAACGGGTGGCCGGCGGCCAGTTGGCGGTGACCTACCGGTGGCTGACGTTCCTCGACGACAAGCACAACAACACCGCCTCCGCCCGGATGAGCACGGCGCTGATGGCGGCGGCCGACCCGGCCACCCCCGCCGCGGCGTATCAGGGTTTCGTCAACGAGCTGTACCGCAACCAGGATTCACACGGCGACGGGCCCTCGACGACCGACCTCGCGACGATGGCCGCCCGCAACGGGGTGGCCCCGCTGGCGATCGCCCGCATCGCCGCCGGCCTGCCGATCGTCGACACCGCGGCGATGAACACCGCGAACCGGGACCGGCTCAAGCAGGCCAACCCGCAAAACCCGGGCACCCCAACGGTCTACGACCTGAACACGCACAGCGTCGTCGACCCCGACGTCATTGCGGGTCGGTAGGCCGCACCGTAATCCGTTCCGCCAGCGCCAACCCGACCAGCAGGACGGCCGCGATCAGCCAGGCCATCACGGTGATGGATCCGGCCGGGATGATGGCCAGCGCCGCGGTCCGGTGCTGGACCCGCACCAGGTCGGGATCGCTTTTGTCGTACTCGACGTAAATCCGCATGCCGGTGGATAATTCGGACGGGTAAAGCACCCCGAGTTCGGGCCGGTAGGTGATGCGTTCGGGTGTGACGAACTCGATGGTGGAGCGCCGCGGGCCGGCGGAGAGCACCTCGGCCTCGGCGACCCCCATGTTGTGTTCGATGGACCAGTCGTTGCGCCACGCCCCGGCGACCAGCAGCGCCGACTGCAGGGTGGCCAGGGTGGTGGCGATCAGCACGGCGACCCGGGTCCAGCGCAGCATCCGCCGCAGCGGGGTGGCCGGGGCGGCATCGCTGCGACCGTGAATCAGCAGGTGCCACAACAGCTTCAGCCGGCTGATGAAGCTCACAGGGCGGCCTTTATCGCGGCGTGCAGCGCCCGCAGCGAGGAACGGTCCGCCTTGACCTCCAGCACCCGCATCCCGGCGGCGGGTTCGGCCAGCGCGGAAGCCAATTCGGCCGCCTCGATCTGGCGTGACTCGACGTGATACGCGCGGCACAGTGCGCCGACGTCGACGTCGTGCGGGGTGCCGAAGATCCGCGAGGACACGTCGCCGAAGCGTGGGTCGCCCTGTTCGAGCAGCTCGAAGATGCCGCCGCCGTTGTCGTTGGACACCACGATGGTCAGCTGCCGCGGCGTCGGCTCGGTGGGGCCGATCAGCAGCCCGGAGCTGTCGTGCACGAACGTCAGGTCCCCGATCAGCGCGATGGTGCGCGCGTCGGGTCCGTGTGCGGCCTCATGCGCCAGCGCCGCACCGATCGCGGTGGACACCGTGCCGTCGATGCCGGCCACCCCGCGGTTGGATCGCACAATGATGTCTGGGCGACGCTCCCCGTCGCAAAGCCCGACCAGCGCGGCGTCGCGCACCGGGTTGGAGGCGCCCAGCACCAGCTGATCACCGGACCGCAACCCGTCGGCGACCGCGGCAGCCACATGCAGCCCGGTGGTCAGTGGATGCGCGGCCAGCTGGCCGCGCACCGCGGTCAGGGCGTGCCGGTTGAGCTCGGCGCAGCGGTGCAGCCAGGCCGGGTTGGGCGCCCCGGTGGTGACCGCCCGGGTGCCGGTGGCCTGCGAGTTGCCCGACACGTCCGGCCAGCGCGGCCCGGTGGTCAGCGCATACACCGGCACCGACGGGTCGGCCAGCAGCGCCGACACCGGGCGGTGCAGAGTGGGCCGGCCGGCCATGATCACCTGCTGCGGGTGCAGCAGCGGCAACGCCAGCGGATGCAGGGGGTTATCCGGCAGCGGCGCAGTGGGTTCGGCGACGGTCGGCAGCGCGGCCAGGTTCGGGTGGCGCCCGGCGCCGTGCCCGGCGATGACGACGGTGTCGGGGCTCAGGTCGATGTCCAGCCGCTGATCGAAGGTGACCGGCGGGGTGTAGGTCCACGGCCGCCCGTCGGGCCGGCCGGGCGGGAGGTGGCCCGCGGTTTCGGGATCGGGCACCAGCGGTTCGCGCAGCGGGATGTCGAACTGCACCGGCCCGGCGTTGGCGGTGCGAGATCCGGTGGCGGCGGCCAACACTCGGCAGGTCGCCGAGCGCCAGGTGGCGTTGAGAGCGTCCATGCGCTCGGGGGCGTCCTCGGCCAGGCCCAGGCTGATGGTGGCGCGGACCTGGGTGCCGAAGTAGCCCAGCTGCTCCATGGTCTGGTTGGCGCCGGTGCCGAGCAGTTCGTAGGGCCGGTTGGCGCTCAGCACTATCAGCGGCACCCGCGCGTAGTTGGCCTCCACCACGGCCGGGCCCAGGTTGGCCACCGCGGTGCCCGACGTCATCGCCACGCACACCGGCGCCCCGGCGGCCGCGGCCAGCCCGATCGCCAGATAGCCGGCGGTGCGCTCGTCGATGCGGACGTGCAGCCGGAGTCGTCCGGCGCGGTCGGCGTCGTGCAGGGCAAATGCCAGCGGCGCGTTGCGCGAGCCCGGGCACAGCACCACGTCGCGCACGCCGCCGCGAATCAACTCGTCGACGACGACACGCGCCTGTGCCGTCGAAGGGTTCACAGCTATCAGCGTGTCACACGCCGGTCTCGGCGAAAAACTCCAGCATGGCGTCGTTGACCACCTGCGGACGCTCGATGAAGCCCAGGTGGCCGGTGTCGGGGATCTCCAGGTAGCGGCCGTTGGGCAGGGCGTCGGCGACTTCGCGAGCCAGATACGCGGGCAGCACCACGTCGTCGGCGAAGCCGATCACCAGCGCCGGCTGCTGGACACCCCGGTAGGCGGGCAGCCGGTTGGTGGCCGGCCCCGCGTCGAGCTGACAGCGCAGCCCCGGGGTCATCGGGACCGGCCACATGGTGAACATCTCGATCCACTGCGCCACAGCGTTGTCGTCGTTCAACGTCTTGGGCGAAAAGTTCTCCAGCAGACGGATTTTCGCGTCGAACTCGGGCGGCAGTGTGACGCCCGCCTCGATCAGCGCCACTTCGGCGGTACGGAAGAACAGGCGGGTGCGGTCGTGCCGGGCCCGGGTGGCCATCAGCACCGCGGAGCTGACCAGCTCGGGGCGGGCCAGCATCAGTTCCTGGGCGATGTAGGACCCCATCGACACCCCGACGACCCGGACCGGGCCGACGTCCAGCGACTCGATCAGCGCCGCGGTGTCGGCCACCATGGTTTCGGCGGTGAAGCCCTCGGCGTTCTCGGTGGCACCGATCCCGCGGTTGTCGAAGGTGATGGCGCGGTAGCCGGCGGTCAGGAACGCCGGCACCTGGTAGAGGTGCCAGGTACGTCCGGCGCCGCCTCGGCCGGCGATGAAAAGGACCGGCTCGCCGGTCCCGCGGTCGTCGTAAGCCAGGTTGATCACGCAGGTGACGGTACGCGGGTGCGCCGGGCGGCTCAGGAGGGGATGCGGGCCAGGATGCGATCCATGATGGTGCGCGGCTGCGCGCCCAGGCCCGCGCCGACCACCTCCAGATCCACCACGACGTTGGCTTTGGCCGCCACCAGACGCAGCGCGGAGACCACCGGGCCGGCCCCCACACTGGCCCGCACGGCCGTCACACCGTCCTTGTCGACGACGACGCCGATGTCCCAGGTCACGGTCTGGCCCTCGGGGTTGGTTTCGACGAGCTGTTTGTTGCTGCAGCCGCGCCACTGCTGAGCCACCCGGGTGGCGTAGCGGGCCGCGGCGGAGGCGGTGTCGAAGGCCACCACGGTCTCGTTGACCGTCGGCAGGATCGTCGGGGTGCCGCCCATCTCCACCCCGAAGAACGACCGGTAGCCGCTGCCGCCCAGGGTCTGCGCCAGCCCGGCGTAGACCGCGCTGGCGCACTGCGGCGGCTCGTGCTTCATCTGCGGAAACGTCACCGGCTGGGTGGCGGTGTGCTTGACGACCATGGTGGGCGCCGGCAGAACACCCTTGATGTCGTCGACGCTGAGCAGCAGGCCCGGCAGTCCGGCGGGCGCGACCAGGTGCACGGTGGGTGAGGGTGCGGTGGTCGACGTGGACGAACCGGCGACCGGGTTCCCGTCGACGTGCGAACCGCAACCAGCCAGCACCACGGCGACCGCGACCGTCGTCACCCACAGTCGCCGCATCCGACTCCTTCTGCCTGCGCCCACGGGCGAGCTCTCGGAGAAAGTTTACGGGGTCACAGCTTCGCGAGTCCGCGCACGATCTGGTTGAACGGCACCATCGAGGCCACGCCGTTGCGCAGGCTGCGTTGCATCGGACTCAGGTGTGCCAGCACCGCGTACCGAACGCCGCAATCCCGCCACTGCGCCACCTGATCCATGATCTCTGCGGGCGTGCCGGCCAGCAGCGTGCCCCGCAGCAGCTGCGGGGTGATCGCCTTGAGGTGCGACAGCGCGGCCTGTTCGTCCCAGGCGTGGGGCAGGATGTCCTGACCGCCGGCGAAGCCGACCCCCAGCGGGTGCTGCGCGCCGTGCTGGGCGAAAAAATCGTCGGTTGCGTTGAGCGCCCACGCGTTGATCATTTCCGACTCCAGGGCCTGCTCGACCTGGGCTGAGCTCCTGCCGGTCACGACCGCCAGCCACATCGCCGGCACGATCGACATCGGGTCCCGTCCCGCGTCCGACGCTGCGGCGCGAACGACCTCCAGCCGTCGCGCGTACTCCTGTGGTTGGTGCGGTGCGGCCGGGAAGAACCCGTCGGCGTAGCGGCCCACCGTGCGCAGCATCCGCGGCCCGTGCGCGGCGATCCAGATCTGTGGCCACGTCCCGCGGTACGGCGGAAGGTCAAAGGGCGCATTGCGCAGCGGGAAGTACGGTGAGTCCCGGTTGACCAGCTCCCCGTTCGAATCCCACAAGGCTCGGATCGTCGCCATCGCTTCCTCGAACCGGGCGACCGGTTTGGACCATTCCACGCCGTAGGGCTCGTTGCCTTCCCGTTCGCCGGTGCCGATACCCAGGATCGCCCGGCCACGCGTGAGCAGATGCAGCGTCGCGGCGGCCTGCGCGGTGACCGCCGGATTGCGCCGGCCGGTGTCGGTCACCGAGGTGCCCAACCGGATGCGCCCGATCCGGTTTCGCGCCGCCAGGTGCCCGAGCATCGTCCACGGCTCCAGGCAGGCGTCCACCGATGGAATGAACTTGGCCAGGCCGACGTAGCGCGGCTGCCACAACGCCCGCGGGAACAGCGCGTTGAGATGATCGGGCACCCAAAACGAGTCGACGCGGCCGGCCAGCGCGCCCAGATAGTTGGCTCGGGTCAAGGTGTCGACCCTCGGCCGGGCGGCGGTGATCGGGTCCATAATGCCGACGCGCATTCCGGTCACGCAGTTCAGCGTCGGGCCACGGCCGCGGGCGGCCTAGGGTAGTCGGTTACCCCAAATGCGGATGGCAGTCGCGGATCCGCTCGATCCACCACTGTCGGCGTCGCGGGGCGGCGGCCAGCGCCGCCAGCCGGGCGGAGTCCGGGGTCACCGGCGCGACCGGCAGGTAGCCGTCGACGGGGGGTGCCACCTCGGCCACATCCTCGGCGAACAACCGACCGGTGCCCAGCCCGCAGGCGTGGTCCAGGCGCGGCAGCGCCGCGGCGGCGTGCAGGCCGGCGGCGATGCCGACCGCGGAGTCCAGGGCGCTGGAGATCACCACCGGCACCTCGATCTGCGCGGCGATCGCCAGCACCGCCGCGATCCCGCCCAGCGGAGCCACCTTGAGCACCGCGATGTCGGCGGCCTGCGCGCGGACCACGGCCAACGGGTCGTCGGCCTTGCGGATGCTCTCGTCGGCGGCGACCGGCACCTCGATGCGGCGGCGCAGCTCGGCGAGTTCGGCGACGCTCGCGCAGGGCTGCTCGAGGTACTCCAGCGGCCCGGTGGCGGTCAGGGCGTGCGCGGCCTGCACTGCTTCGTCCACGGTCCAGCCGCCGTTGGCGTCGACCCGGACGGTCGGGACCAGGGCGCGGACGGCTTCGACGCGGGCGACGTCGTCGGCCAGCGTCTGCCCGGGTTCGGCGACCTTGACCTTGGCGGTGCGCGCGCCGGGGAAGCGGGCCAGCACCTCGGGCACCTGCGCGGCGGTGACCGCGGGCACGGTGGCGTTGATGGCCACCTTGTCGCGGCGGGTGGGCGGCGGGGGCTGCCACGCCGCCGCGACGGCCGAGGCCAGCCAGTGTGCGGCTTCGGCGGGGCCGTATTCGGTGAACGCCCCGAATTCACCCCACCCGGCGGGCCCGTCGATCAGCGCCAGTTCCCGAACGGTGATGCCGCGAAACCGCACCCGCATCGGCAGCGCCACCACGTGCAGACGATCCAGGATCTCGGCGAGCGGCGGCGGCATGGGTCCATGGTGCCGCTTACACTCTGCGGAATGCGATACCGGCTTTCAGTCCTGGCGCTGTGCGCCGCGCTGACCGGCTGCCACAGCGTGGTGGCCGGCACCGCCCAGCCGGCCGATCACCTCGGGGCGCTGCCCACCACCATCGCGGCGCCGCCCAACCCGTCGAGCCCGAAGGACAAGTTGCTGCCCGCCGCGGAGGTCGCCGGGATCGTCGGCGAAGCCAGCATGAAGGAGGTCGGCAGCGCCGTCGAACCCGAGCGGGACTCGCGGGTCAAACCCAGCGACTGCACACCGCTGGCGCTGCCGAACGACGACTGGCTCTACAGCAACTACGTCCAGCTGAACGCCACCCTGCTCAAGGGCGACGGCAAGCACGACGTCGCGCAGGTGGTGTCCACGTTCAAGGACGCCAACGCGGCCACGAACATGATTTCCTACGGGGTCTACACCTGGAAGAAGTGCACCGCCCCGTTCACCATCGCCCAGGACGACGGCAGCCAACGCCACGTCGCCCCTGGGCCGGTGACCAGCACCGACACCCGCGCCAGCGTGTCCATGCAGAACCAGGACACCACCCAGCGCGCCTGCCAGCATGTTCTGGCCGCCAAGGGCAACTTCGTGGTGGAGGTCGACCTGTGCGGCGAGGACGGCCAGACCGCCCGTCAGGCCGACGAGATCACCGACCGGATGCTGGCCAAGATCCCCGGCTAGGACGAAACTGGAACACGTTCTAATCTGGTGGGTATGACCTCTGCCGACGAGCTGTTGCGCAACCCGACACATAACGGCCATCTGCTGGTGGGGGCGCTGCGGCGCCACAAGAACAAGCCGATCCTGGTGCTCGGTGACACCACGTTGACCGGTGCTGAGATGGCCGACCGGATCAGCCAATACATTCAGGCGTTCGAGGCGGTCGGTGCCGGCACCGGCGTCGCGGTCGGGTTGCTGTCCCTCAACCGGCCCGAGGTGCTGATGATCATCGGCGCCGGCCAGCTGCGCGGCTATCGGCGCACCGCGCTGCACCCGCTGGGCTCACTCGACGATCACGCCTACGTGCTTTCCGACGCCGGGATCAGCTCGCTGATCATCGACCCGAACCCGATGTTCGTCGAGCGGGCGCTGGGGCTGCTGGAAAAGGTCGACTCGCTCACCCAGATCCTGACCATCGGCCCAGTACCCGACGCCCTGAAGGACGTGGCCGTCGACCTGTCGGCCGAAGCCGCGAAGTACGCACCGCAGCCGTTGGTCGCCGCCGACCTGCCGCCGAATCAGATCGTCGGCCTGACCTACACCGGCGGCACCACCGGCAAGCCCAAGGGCGTGATGGGCACCGCGCAGTCGATCTCCACCATGACCGCGATCCAGCTCGCCGAGTGGGAATGGCCGGAGAGCCCGCGGTTCCTGATGATCACCCCGCTGTCGCACGCCGGCGCGGCGTATTTCACTCCCACCCTGGTCAAGGGCGGCCAGATGATCGTGCTGCCCAAGTTCGATCCGGCCGAGGTGCTGAAAACCATTGAGGAAAAGCGTATTACGGCAACCTTCTTGGTGCCCTCGATGCTGTATGCGCTGATGGACCACCCGGATTCCCGGACCCGCGACCTGTCGTCGCTGGAGACGGTCTACTACGGCGCATCGGCGATCAACCCGGTGCGGCTGGCCGAGGCGATCGAGCGGTTCGGTCAGATCTTCGCCCAGTGCTACGGGCAGTCCGAGGCGCCGATGGCGATCACGTATCTGGCCAAGGGCGATCACGACGAGAAGCGGCTGACGTCGTGCGGGCGTCCGACGCTGTTCGCCCGCGTCGCGCTGCTGGGCGAGGACGGCCGGCCGGTGCCGCAGGGCGAGGTCGGCGAGATCTGCGTCGGCGGGCCGCTGCTGTCCGGCGGCTACTGGAATCTGCCGGAGGCCACCGCGGAGACGTTCAAGGACGGCTGGATGCACACCGGCGACATGGCCCGTGAGGACGAGGACGGGTTCTACTACATCGTCGACCGGGTCAAGGACATGATCGTCACCGGCGGATTCAACGTGTTCCCGCGTGAGGTGGAAGACGTTGTGGCCGAGCACTCTTCGGTTGCGCAGGTGTGCGTGATCGGCACCCCCGACGAGAAGTGGGGTGAGGCGGTGACCGCGGTGGTGGTGTTGCGTTCCGACGCCCCCCGCGACGACGACGCGATCGCGGCGATGACCGCCGAGATCCAGTCCGCGGTCAAGGACCGCAAGGGTTCGGTGCAGTCCCCCAAGCAGGTGATCGTGGTGGACTCGCTGCCGGTGACCGCGCTGGGCAAGCCGGACAAGAAGGCGGTGCGCGCCCAGTTCTGGGAGGGTTCGAGCCGCGCGATCGGCTGACGCCGGTTGCGCGAGCAGACGTGAATGTGCCCTAAAACACTGTTTTTAGGGCACATTCACGTCTGCTCGGCGAGTTGGTGCTGCCCCGAGTAGCGTCAACCAGATGGTGCGGATCGACGTGGCAGCCGCTGTCGTGCTGTTGGCGGTCGCGCTGACCGGGTGTTCGACCGTCGTCGACGGACGGGCCGAACCGGCCGACCACAACGGACCGGTTGCGGTCCCCGAGACCGCCCTGGGCCGTGCCCTGCTCGACGGCGACGAGCTCGACAAGGTCATGGACGCCGACGGCATCGAACAGAAGTCCACGCTGAACAAGCTGGCATCGGACAGCCGCAGCTTCCCCGATCACGCGTGTCTGGGGCCGTGGCAACCGATTCAGGAGTCGGTCTACGACGACAGCGGCTGGTCGACGGTGCGCGCCCGCGCGTTGCACGACAAGGAAGACAGCGAAGCCTCCGAGCATCTCGTGGTGGAGGCGGTGGTCGGATTCCCGTCTCGATCCGAGGTCAGCACGTTCTTCGACCAGATGAAGCCCACCTGGGAGGCCTGCGGTGCGCGGCAGTTCACCAGCCGAACCAGTGCGGGCACCGAAACCCGGTGGGACTTCGGCGCGGTTACCGCCACCGATTCCACCCTGTCGATGACGCGCACCCAGCAGGACACCGACGGCTGGTCCTGCCAGCGGGCAATGCGGGCGACCAACAACGTCGTCGTCGACGTGCTCGCCTGCAGCTTCGATGTCGACCAGCAAGCGGTGTCCATCGTCGACGCGATCGACGCCAAGCTGCCCAGCGTGTGAGCGGGCCGCGGCCCTGACGGCACCGAGTGGCACCCTCACGACGCGTCACCGGC
>NZ_JCALCW010000069.1:0-3804 GCF_059812545.1 Mycobacterium sp. NGS50 | reverse complement strand
ACTTCCTGTACCTACGTGCAATTTCGCGCCACACGTAATCTGGCGGGCATGACCCCTGACCGGCCCGACGGCCGAATCCGCGTCCCCGCCGACCTCGACGCCGTCACCGCGATCGGCGACGAGGACCATTCCGGCATCGACTCGGCCGCGGTGGAACGGATCTGGCAGGCCGCCCGGCACTGGTATCAGGGCGGGCTGCACCCCGCCATCCAGTTGTGCCTGCGTCACCAGGGCCGGGTCGTGCTCAACCGCGCGATCGGGCACGGCTGGGGTAACGGCCCGGCAGATCCGGTCGACGCCGAGCAGATCCCGGTCGGCGTCGACACCCCGTTCTGCGTGTACTCGGCGGCCAAGGCGATCACCAGCACCGTCATGCACATGCTGACCGAACGCGGGGTCTTCAGCCTCGACGACCGGGTGTGCGAGTACCTGCCCGGCTACACCAGCCACGGTAAGTACCGCACCACGATCCGTCACGTGATGACTCACAGCGCCGGGGTGCCGTTCGCCACCGGGCCCAAGCCGGACCTGAATCGGGCTGACGACCCGGAGTACGCCTGTGCGCAGTTGGCCAAGCTGCGCCCGATTTACCCGCCCGGTCTGATGCACATGTATCACGCGCTGACCTGGGGTCCACTGACCCGCGAGATCGTTCGGGCGGCCGCCGGCAAGGACATTCGCGACGTGCTGGCAACCGAGATCCTCGATCCGCTGGGCTTCCGGTGGACCAATTACGGTGTTGCGCCGCAGGATATTCCGCTGGTCGCGCCCAGCCACGCCACCGGCACGCAGCCGGCGGGTGCGGCGGTTGCGGTGTTCCGCAAGGCGATCGGTGGATCGGTGCACGAGATCATCCCGGTCACCAACAGCCCGTTCTTTCTGACCACCGTGGTGCCGTCGTCGAACACCATTTCCACCGCCTTCGAGTTGTCCCGGTTCGCTGAAATCTGGCGCGGCGACGGCGAACTCGACGGGGTGCGGGTGCTGGCACCGGAAACGCTGCGCGGTGCGGTGCGCCAGTGCCGGCGGCTGCGGCCCGACGTCGCGACCGGGCTGGCGCCGCTGCGCTGGGGCACCGGCTACATGTTGGGGTCGACGCGGTTCGGTCCGTTCGGCCGCGGTGCGCCGGCCGCGTTCGGGCATCTCGGCCTGGTCAACTGCGCCATCTGGGCCGACCCCGAGCGGGGGCTGTCCGCCGGGCTGATCTCCAGCGGCAAGCCCGGCCAGGATCCAGAAGTCAAGCGCTACACCGCGCTGATGGACACGATCGCCGCCGAGATCCCGCGGGTGGGCTAGCCCCACGGCGAGCAGACACAGAATCGCACGCGCCAAGCACTTTTCGTGCGATTCTGCGTCTGCTCACGGGGTGGGTTGCTACCCGGCCCTCAGCCAGGTTGTCCGCTGCCGCCGTCAGTGCCCGGCTGTCCGGCAGGTGTACCGGTACCGCCTGAACCGCCATCTCCGCCGGTGCCCGCAGCGCCCGCGGTTCCCGCGGTGCCGGCAGTACCGCTAGTGCTCGTGCCACCCGCCCCGGCTGCTCCGCCGTTGCCGCCGGTTCCGCCGTTGCCACCGTCGCCGCCGGACAGCGTCGCTCCCCCGCTGTCGGTTCCACCGTTTCCACCCGCGCCGCCGGCACCCCCGGCGCCACCGCTGCCGCCGTTGCCGCCTTGCCCACCGGTTCCGGTGTTTGCGGTTCCGCCGGCACCGCCGACGCCGCCGGCCGCGCCGGTCGCGCCGTCTCCGCCCGCGCCGCCGGCCGTGTGTGTCGACTGGCTGCCGGCGGTGCCTGTCGCACCGACCCCACCGGTGCCGCCGTTGCCGCCGGTACCTCCGTTGCCGGATCCGGTGGCCGCGCCGCCGGTGCCGCCCTGGCCGCCGGCCGCGGCCGCGCTGCCGCCGCCGCCGTTGCCGCCGTTGCCACCGTTACCGCCGTCGACATCACCGGCCGCGGTCCCGCCGGCACCGCCCTGGCCACCCGCTCCGCCGTTACCCGTCGTGGACAGTGCGCCGCCGTCCAGGTAACCGTTGGCGCCTTGGCCGCCGTTGCCACCATTGCCACCGTTGCCACCGTGGCTGGGTCCGATACCCAGATCATTGGTCGGGGTCGCGACGCCGCCGCTGGCTCCGCCGGCGCCGCCGGCTCCGCCACTGCCGCCGTTGGTCGCACCGGGGCCGCCGTTCCCCCCGTTACCACCGTTGCCGCCAGATGCCGTCCCAGCGCCTCCGGCACCGCCGGCGCCGCCGTCACCGCCTGCTCCCCCGCCGGCGAGGATGCTGCCGGTGTTGTAGGCGCCGTCACCGCCGTTGCCGCCGTTGCCACCCACGCTGACCACGCCGGGACCAGTCGCGCCGTCACCTCCATTACCACCGGCCCCGGCCGCGGCAACGGTCGTTCCCTGGCCGCCGTTACCGCCGTTACCGCCGACGCTGTAGGTGACGCCGTCGTGTTGCCAGCCAGTACTGGTGCCGCCGTCACCACCTGCCCCGCCGTTATAGCCGCCGTCACCGCCGTTGCCGCCGGCGTAGGTTCCGGTCCCGCCGGCGCCTCCGTCGCCGCCGGGATCGCCCGCTTGGTTGCTGAACGTTCCTCCCGCGGCGCCGCCGTTGCCGCCGATGGTCTTGACGGTGGGATCGTCGATGGCGCCGTTACCGCCGTTACCGCCATTGCCGCCGGCGCCGCTGACGGCGAAGCCGCCGCCGCCGCCGTTGCCGGCCTGGCCGGCGGTGGCGTCCCCACCATTACCGCCGACGCCGGCGTGACCGCCGCCGGCTTGGGAGAAGACCGCGCCGCCGCCGCCGCCATTGCCGCCGTTGAGACCGGTACCACCTTGTCCGCCGGCGCCGCCGTCACCGCTGACGCCGCTGCGATCACCACTGTCACCGGCGTCGCCGCCGTAGGCACCGTTGCCGCCGTCGCCGAGGTAGTTGCCGTTGGCGTCTTGATAGGCGTCGCCGCCGGCACCCCCGGCACCCCCGTCACCGCCGGCGCCACCCTGTCCGACGTTCCCATACATCGGGCTGGTGTAGATGGAGGAGCCGCGCCCTCCAGCGGCGCCGCCGGTGCCGCCAGACCAGCCGCCGGTGCCGCCGTCTCCACCGTTGACGTTCTCCGCGGTGCCGGTCGCACCGTTGCCGCCGGCACCGGCGTCTGCGGCGTTGCCGCCGTTGCCGCCGTTGCCGAACATGAATCCGCTTCGTCCGCCGTTACCGCCGTTACCGCCGTTGCCGCCGACTTGGCCGTTGCCGTCGCCGCCGTTGGCGAAAGTCCCGGCCGCGCCGGTCATCCCGGCGGCCCCGTTGCCGCCTACGCCGCCGTTGCCGAGGAACCAGGCCGAGGCGTCGCCACCGTTACCACCGTTTCCACCGTTGCCGCCGGCTTCTACTGCGGCTCCGCCAGCCCCGCCGTCACCGCCGTTGCCCATCCAGGTCGCACCGGCTCCACCGTGGCCCCCGCTCGCTCCGGCGCCGCCGTCACCGCCGTCGCCGCCGTCGCCGAGCCAGCCGGGTGCGTTGCCGCCGTTACCGCCGGGGATGCCGGTTTGGTCGGAGTCCCAGCCGTCTCCGCCGTCACCGAACCACAGTCCGCCGTTACCGCCGTCGGGGTTCTCGGCGGTGCCATCGAGGCCGTTGCCGATCAGGATCTGGCCGTTGCCGAACGCCTGGTTGATGAAGTCGTCGATCTGGGCGCCCAACGGGCTGGTGATCCAGGCCTGCATGCTGTCGTGCATGGGCTGATAGATCCACTGATCGAGCATGGTGGTCCAGTCGATGGGGTCGCCGAACGCTAGTGGTTCGGCACTGGTG
>NZ_JCALCW010000068.1:0-4086 GCF_059812545.1 Mycobacterium sp. NGS50 | reverse complement strand
CCTAGTCCGCCCGCTCGTCGGTACGCAGACCCAGCGCGGTGTAGCCGAACGTGATCACGGCGGTAGCCACCAACAACAGCAACCCGATGGTGTAGTTGTTGTGCACCGTGTCATAGGTTGCGCCCATCACCAATGGCGGAAAGTAACCACCCAAACCGCCAGCAGCAGAGACGATTCCGGCAACCGAGCCGACTGAACCAGCCGGGGCACGACTAGCCACCCAGGCGAATACTCCGCCGGTGCCGACGCCTAGAAACAGCGCCAGTGTGATGAAGGTGACCGCAGACCATATATCCGGGGGCGGCTGGAACACCGCGACGAACGCCAACAGGGCAACCCCGGCCAGCGAGGTGAGCACCACGTACTTGGGTGCGATGCGGTCGGCCAACGCCCCGCCGACGGGCCGGGCCAGCACAGCGGCCAGTGCGAATGCGGCGGTGCGGCTACCTGCCTGAACAGGCGGAAACCCGTAGATGTTGTGGATGTAGGTGGGCAGGAAGTTCGCGAACGCCACGAACCCGCCGAACACCACCGCGTACAGAAACGACATCTCCCAGCTGACCCGCAACCGCAGAGCGGCACGCAGTTTGGGCACCACCGGTGCGGTGTTGGATACGAACTGCGGGCCGTTGTGCAGCACCAGCGCGCACAGCGCTGCTGTGAGCGCCAAGGCAGCCGCGATGATCAGGTGGGTCTCGAACGTGCCGAACCACCGGGCGAACCGAGGTGTGAAGAACGCCGACAACGCGGTACCGACCATCCCCATCCCGAACACTCCGGTCGCAAACCCGCGACGACCTGACTCATACCAGTTGTTGGCGAACGGGATACCGATGGCGAACACTGCCCCGGGCACCCCCAGGAAGAACGCCGACACCAACAGCAGCGGAAAATTGCCCGCTGCGTCGGCGGCCCCAACCGCCAGCACCGGCGGAACCGCGGCCAACGAGACCGCCAGAAACATGGTGCGCCCGCCGAACCGATCGGTCAGCGGCCCCGCGATCAGGCGTCCCAGCGACCCCACCATGATCGGGGCGGCCACCAGCAACGACTCCTGGGTACTGGTCAAGTCCATCTGCGTCGCGTCGGTCATCGCCAACGGGCCGATCAGGTTCCACGCCCAGAAATTGATGAGTGAAACCCAGGTGGCGACCGCCAACTGGACACCACGTCGCGCGGTGATGGCCTGGCTGACCCCGATGTTCACCGACCCATGCAATCACCACGCGTGGGCGTTGGCGCGGATTTGATCCTGTGAGGTTCCTGGATGCGCTGCCGGCGTTCTCACCCACCGATGGCGGTGCGGAATCTGTCTCGGTAGGCCTTCGGTGAGACGCCGAGGCGGTCGGCGAATGCCCGACGCAGGGTTTCGGTGCTGCCGAAGCCGGTGAGGCGCGCGGTGTCGGTGACGGTGTGACCGGCGTCGAGTGCCGCGCGGGCAGCATCGATGCGGACCATTTCGACGAAGTCGGCCGGCGTCATCCCCAGTTCGGACCGAAACAGTCGGGTCAGCTGGCGCGTGCTGAGACTCGCCCGCACGGCGAGCCGTGTCACCCGGTGGTCGGCGGCGGGATCGGCGGCAATCGCATCGGTGACCGCTCGCAGCGCGGACTGCGGCGGCGGATCGGCCTCGACCAGCGTTGAGAACTGCGATTGGCCACCGGCCCGCTTGAGGTAGACGACCAACCACCGTGCAACGGCGCGGACAAGCTCGGTTCCGTGATCCATTTCCACGAGCGCCAGCGCCAAGTCGATGCCCGACGACACCCCGGCCGAGGTGAAGACATCGCCGTCGCGGACGAAGATCGCGTCCGGCTCGACGGTGATCTCGGGGAAGGCGCGAGCGAACAACCGGACGTCGTGCCAGTGGGTGGTGGCGCGACGTCCGTTCAGCAGGCCGGCTTGGGCGAGGATGAATGACCCGGTGCAGATGGAGGCCAGCCGCCGGGTGCGCTCAGCCGCCGACTTGATCGCCGCCACGAGTTCGGGGTCAATCGCCCGCCGCGGCAGATTGTCGCTGCCGGCCACCATGACGGTATCGGCGGACTCGATCGCGGAGAGGGCGTCGGTGACGCCCAGCCGCGTCCCGATCGAGGTAGTGACGTCGCGTCCATCCACCGACGCGATCTTGAGCCGGTAATCGGCACCGAAGCGGTTGGCTTCGGTGAAGACCTCACCTGCTCCGGCGACGTCCAGCATCGTCACGTCGTCGAAGACAACGATCACCATGTCCCGCGACGGTGCGCTGGGTTCGGCCACGGACTCATTGTGTCCCAATCCGTGGTGAAGGCGGCTCATCCGACCCGCCTGGCGAACTCATCTCGGCTGCACACTGGTGGCTGATCGAGCAACCCAAGGAGACCGAGCATGGTCGCTCAGCGGATTGAAACCATCGCTGACGTCGTGATACCCGATACCTCGCTGGCCCGCGAGGCAACCGAGTTGATTCGCAGTGCCGAGGACGACGTGCTGTTCCACCACTCCCGTCGGGTGTTTTTGTTCGGCGTCCTGCACGCTCGTCGGTCGGGGCGACAACCGGACCTGGAACTGCTCTATGTCGCGTCGATGTTTCACGACTTCGGGCTCACCGCCAGCTACCGCACGTCCAGCCAGCGCTTCGAAATCGACGGCGCCGACGCGGCGCGTGAGTTCCTGTTGGAACGCGGCGTCCCGCAGACCGACGCCGACAAAGTGTGGCTCGGCATTGCCCTGCACACGACACCGGAGATCACCGGACGCCTCGACCCCGAAACCGCACTACTCGCCGCCGGTGTCAAGACCGATGTGGTCGGTGTCGGCCGAGGGGATCTCGCCGCGGCGGACATCGACGCGGTGATCGCGGCCCATCCGCGCCCCGACTTCAAAAACCGCATCCTGGCAGCCTTCAACGACGGTATGACACATCGTCCGGACTCCACTTTCGGAACGATGAACGCCGACGTGCTGGCGCACTTCGACCCCACGTTCAAACGGGGCAACTTGGTCGACAGCATTCTCAACAGCACGTGGCCGGAGTAGCCGGTGCTCGCTGATTCACGGACAGCTTCCGCGAGTTGCCGGCGCGCCCGGAAGCCAATCCGCCTCCCGTACATGAGGTTTCATCGCACAGGCCCAGCTTTCCGCCTCACCACCCTTGGCGGTGGACGTGACCACGGTAGGGTGAGGAATCGTGCAAGCAATCATCGCAACTGACCGCGATGCGGGCCATCGTGGGCTTTCGCTGGCCGAAATCCCCTACCCCTATGCCGCGGAGAACGACGTCATTGTGCGGGTCCACGCCGCCGGTATCACGCCGGGTGAGCTCGACTGGCCGGCGACCTGGACTGACCGCGCGGGCCGCGATCGCACGCCCAGCGTCCCCGGGCACGAAGTCTCGGGTGTCGTCGCCGAACTGGGCCCCGGAACCACCGGGTTGGCTGTGGGCCAGCGGGTCTTTGGCGCCACCGACTGGGCGCGCAATGGCTCACTGGCCGAGTACGTCGCAGTGGAGGCCCGCAATCTTGCGCCGTTGTCGCAGCAGATTGAGCACACGGTGGCCGCCGCGTTGCCGATCTCCGGACTGACCGCTTGGCAGGGGCTCTTCGACCACGCACATCTGGTCGCCGGGCAGACCGTTCTTGTTCATGGCGCCGCCGGGGCTGTCGGCTCGACAGCGGTGCAACTCGCTCATGAGGTCGGAGCGCACGTGATCGGCAGCGGCCGCGCCGAACACCGCGACACAGTGCTGGGCCTGGGCGCCGACGCATTCCTGGATCTGCACGGGGACCGGCTCGAGGACGTTGGCGAAGTCGATGTGGTGTTCGACGTGATCGGCGGTGAAACCCTCACGCGTTCAGCGTCGTTGGTGCGTTCCGGCGGTGCGCTGGTTTCCGTCGCTGAACCACCGCAGGTTCAACCGGCGCAGGTACGCACAATTTTCTTCGTCGTCGAACCCGACCGGGCTGGTCTCGTCGCGCTGGAAAACCGCGTCGTCGACGGCCGACTGCGTCCGAACCTCGGATCGATATGTTCGCTGGCCGACGCGCCTTCGGCGTTCGATCCCGATCGTCGCAGCCGCGGCAAGACCATCGTCTCGGTCACCGACGA
>NZ_JCALCW010000067.1:0-6605 GCF_059812545.1 Mycobacterium sp. NGS50 | reverse complement strand
CCACGGTTCTGGAGCACTTTTACGTCTTCTCGGCGTTGGGCTCTAGAGGCGTTCGATGATGGTGACATTGGCGGTGCCACCGCCTTCGCACATGGTCTGCAGACCGTAGCGGCCACCGGTGCGCTCCAGGGTGTTGAGCATGGTGGTGAACAACTTGGCGCCGGTTGCCCCGAGCGGGTGTCCGAGCGCGATCGCACCGCCACTCGGGTTGACCTTGGCGGGGTCGGCCTTGGTCTCCTTGAGCCAGGCCATCACCACCGGGGCGAATGCCTCGTTGATCTCCACGGTGTCGATGTCGTCGATGGACAGCCCGGTCTTTTCCAGTGCGTAGCGGGTGGCCGGGATGGGGCCGGTCAGCATGAAGACCGGGTCGGCGCCGCGGGTGCTGATGTGATGGATGCGGGCCCGCGGGGTCAGCTTGTGGTCCTTGACGGCCTGCTCGGAAGCCAGCAGCACCGCGCTGGCACCGTCGCAGATCTGGCTGGCCATCGCGGCCGTCAGCAGGCCGCCCTCGACCAGCGTCTTGAGGCCGGCCATTTTCTCCAGCGTCGACTCGCGTGGGCATTCATCGACCGCGAACGGCCCGGATTCGGTTTCAACGGCGATGATTTCGTTGTCGAAGTGGCCCGCGCGGATCGCCTCGAACGCGCGTTCGTGGCTGGTCAGCGAATACCGCTCCATCTCCTCACGCGACAGGTTCCACTTCTCGGCGATCATCTCCGATCCGCGGAACTGGGAGATCTCCTGGTCGCCGTAGCGGTGCAGCCACTGCTTGGACTCGTTGGTCGGCGAGGTGAACCCGAACTGCTCGCCGACGGTCATCGCCGACGAGATCGGGATCTGGCTCATGTTCTGCATGCCGCCGGCCAGAATCAGGTCCGCGGTGCCGGACATGATCGCCTGTGCACCAAAGGAAATCGCTTGCTGGCTCGAGCCGCACTGGCGGTCGACGGTGACGCCGGGGACCTCTTCGGGATACCCGGCCGCCAGCCAGGACAGCCGGGCGATGTTGCCGGCCTGCCCGCCGATGGCGTCGACGCATCCGGCGATGACGTCGTCGACGGCCGCCGGGTCGACATCGACCCGATCGAGCAGACCGCGCCACGCCAGCGCCCCCAGGTCGACGGGGTGGATACCGGCCAGTCCGCCGTTGCGCTTGCCAACCGCGGTGCGCGCCGCGTCGATGACGTACGCCTGGGCCGTTGCAGCCATGTTCAGACTCCTTCTCTCATGGTGATTCCGCCGAGCACGATGGCGAGATATTGGCGGCCGACCTGTTCGGCGGTCAGCGGTCCACCCGGCTGATACCAGCGCACGGACACCCAGGTGGTGTCGCGGATGAACCGGTAGACCACGTCGACGTCCAGGTCGGGCCGCAGGCGACCGGTGTCGATGCCCTGGTGCAGCACGTCGATCCACATCTTGCGCTGTTCTTTGTTGCGTTCGTTGAGGTAGGCGAACCGCGGCTGCGCCGACAACCGCTGGGCCTCGTCCTGGTAGATCACCACCTGCGCGTGACGGTGCGCGATCGCCTCGAATGACACCATGAACAGGCCTTTGAGCCGCTCCAGCGGGTCGGGCTGGGCCGTGACCACCTCTTGGTAGCGGGCGAACAGCCAGTCCAGGAACCCGCGCAGCACCTCGTCGACCATCGCCTCCTTGGAGGAGAAGTGGTGATAGAGGCTGCCGGACAGGATTCCGGCGCTGTCGGCGATGTCGCGCACCGTGGTGGCACGCAGTCCGCGCTCGGCGAACATCGTCGCGGCGAGCTCCAGTAGCTCGTCTCGGCGACTCGGCTCACGATCCACCCCGCCAGTGTATCAACCAAGCGCTTGCTTGGCGTAGCGGGTTTGTTTTGTCGGCTAGACGGAGGCCGCCGGCACGCTGTGCCAGCGCAGCTGCGCCACCAGGTCGGGCGACACCGCGACGTGCCCGTCGAGCCGACGCTCCGACAGCGGATGCAGGGCCCGCAGCGCGGAGCGTTGGATACCGCGCTGCGGAGTCAGACCGGCCAGCGGTGCGGCACCGCCCGGGTCCTGGTCGGTGTGAAACGCGCACGCCGCCGCCAGCGTCCGGCCCGCAGCCGTCTCGGCGATCTCAACCGCGGTCCAGGTCTGCGGCGCGCGATGCGCCCAGATCGCCGCAAGGGTGTCGGGCAGCCCGCCATCGGGGTTCACCTGGTAGGCGGCCACATATCCGGCAGTACCCTCCCAGACCGCGTTCCAGGTTTCGCGGGCGCTCGCCGCGAACAGTTGCGGAATGTCGTCGGCGCCGGTGCTGCTCACCTCCCAGCCGATTTCACGCAGATGGTCGGCGAGCCGGCGCGTCGCGACCTCGACAGTTTCGGCCAACGGGATGCGTGGCGAGCGGGCCTGCAGCGCCGCAAGGTTCGCTGCCCCCGACAGTGTCAGCGTGATCCAGGTTTCGCGGTCGCCGGCGGCGGTGTCGCGGCTGGTGACGCGGATCGCGTCGGCACGGATTCCGTATCGGTCCAGGTAACCCGCGATCAGCGGCAGCGGTACCCGGTCGGCGTCGGCGGCCGGCGGCGTGACGCGCAGTGCGGCGGTTGCCCGGACGTCGGTTCCGGTCGGATCCACCGACCGCTTGCCGGAGCCGCCGCGCATCATCGCCAGCCGGCGCCGCAGCAGGGTCGTCAGGTGCAGACCACGCCACCAGGGCAGCAGCAGGACGGCGACCGCCACCGCGACCCCGATCACCCAGCGCTCGCGCACCGACTGCCAGGGGTAGGCCATCGCCGCGGGAACCGCGGCCAGCAGCACCAGGGTGAGCCGGGCGGGGCCAGGCCAGACGACAGGGGTTCGGCTCACGAGGTGGGCTCCTTTTCTTGTCGCCGACGAACGGCGAAGGCGATCGCGGCGGCTACGGCCAGGGCCGCGGTCCCGGCGAAGGCGACGCGTCGCGGCGTGGGGTCGGCCGCCGGCGGGGGCGGTGGCGGCGGCAACTGTCGCACCGGCGCGGTGGCGCTGTCGGTTCCGGCCGGCAGCTCCCAGGTCAGTGCGGCGACGGGGTCGACGGTGCCGGCACCGACGCGATTCGACGGGCGTTGCGCGCCGTTGTGTGCCGTCGCCGTGATGCGCTCGATCACCTGCGTGGCGTTCAGCGCGGGGTACTTGCTGCGGACCAGCGCGGCGACACCGGCCACGTAGCCGGCCGCATATCCGGTTCCGTTGAGCGGTACCAGCTTTCGCTTGGCACCCGGAAGAGCGTTGGCCAGGCCGCCGTCGTCGCGGTTACTCACCGAGACGATGTTCTCGCCCGGCGCGGCCGCACCTACCCAGGGGCCGGCCATGCTGAAGGTCGACGGTTGACCTCCCGCGTTCACCGACCCGGCCGACAGCACATACTGCTGCCACAGCGACGGCGCGGACACCGACGTGACGCCCGCCCAGTTGCGCGGATCGTTGGGTCGGCTGGCATCGCCGAGCGGATTGGATTCACATGCCGGACCGGCTTGACCGGTGTCCCCGGCGGCTGCCACCACAACCGCGTCCTTGTCGACCGCCGCATACCGCAGGGCGGCACCGACCGCCGTCTGATCGACCGGGCGATCGACGGGCAGGCAGACCGACATCGGGATGGTTATCACCCGCGCACCGAGGTCGGCGGCGTGCACGATGGCGCGGCCCAGGGCATCGAGGTCCACGACCGCGCGGGCCAATCCCGGATCCTCACCGGCGACCCGCGGCGAGAACATCGCCGAGGTGGCCCGCAGCGACACCAGCCGGGCAGACGGCGCCACTCCGGAGAATCCGTCGTCGCCGGGCTGGCCGGCGACGATCCCGGCGACCAGGGTCCCGTGCCCGTCGCAGTCGGTCAGGCCGTCGGTGCCGGCCAGATAGTCGCCGCCCGGGTCAACGGCGGGCAGCCGCGGACCGGGCCGCACCCCGGTGTCGATGATCGCCACCGTCTGGCCCTCGCCACGGGAAAGTTGCCAGGCGGCGGGGATGTTCAGCAGCTGTTGGGTGGGCGTGGGTGTCGCGAAGTCCGTCCCCGGCAGGACGGCGGAGCTGACGCAATCCCCGCGCTGCTCCATCGGCTGCACCGGCCCGGGTGCGCCGTCGGGGTGGGCGGCCGCCGGGTCCACCGTCGGCCGATCGATGGCCAACGCCGGCGCACTGGTCAGGACCGCGGCGAAAGCCGCAGCCGACCAGGCGATTACGGCACGTTTCATCGATTGAGCACCCACGCGAAGATGCCGACCATGAACGCCATCACCGGGATCAGCGATGCGTCCAGGGCCGAGGCCAGGAAACCGACCAGCCGCCGCATCGGCAACGAGTAGGTGTCCGGCGAGGCGATCGTGGGGTTCAGCGCGGCGAGCACCCACCCGGCCACCAGCACCGTCAGCACCGCCATCACGCCGCACGCGGCGGCGCACCGGCCGGTGGCGAGGTAGCTCACCAGCAGCGTCACCGCCGCCAGATAGGGCTGGGCCAGCAGCCAGCCCTTGCAGGCCGCCGAATCCCACACCCGGGCCCGCAGCACCGAGGCCAGGGCGGTGGCGCCGACCAGGTACCAACCCGCCACCGACACGGACTCCGGGCGGGCCGCGATCGCCACGGTGCCCAGAATGCTCAGCAGCACGGCGCCGGCGATGAAGCCGTTCTGGTGGGCGTCGGACAGGCGCACCCGCCGGGGCAGGTCCTCAAGTACCCGCAGCGACGGCGCCGACGGGGTGGGGTCGCCGGGTGCCGGGATGGCCGGCAGCGGGAACCGCGCCCACAGCGCGGAAAGCTGTGCGGCCGAGACGGTTACCAGCAATGCCACCACCAGCAGCCCGCATCCCAGGTTGACCAGGGACAGGTGCCACAGGGTGGCGGCTCCGGCCGCCGCCAGCACGCCGGCCCCGACCACCATCGCGGCGGTGAAGAACGCGACCGACCGGTCGTCCTCCCGGTCGGGTGCAGAGCGCATCCCGCCCCCGGGGGAGATCATGCTGATCAACGACCAGACGGTGACACCAGCGGCGCCCAGCATCACACTGGCCGGGCCGAAGTCGCCCGGCACCGCGAGGGTCAGGGCTGCGGCGACCGGCACCAGCGCGGCGACCGACAGCGCCACCGCGGTGCTCGACGACCGTGCCCGGCTGGCGAGACTGGCCAGCACGGTGAGCAGGGCGATCCCTGCGACGCCGAACAATCCGGCCGGGCCGCCGGTGACCATCCGGTGCGTGACGGCGAGTCCGGTGCCGGCCAGGACGGCCCCGACCACCGCGGCCAATGCAGCCCGCTGGATGTGGGCGGTACCCCACGGCTTGAGCCGCGACGCCGAGAAGATGACGGCGGCATCGGCGATGTCCTCGACGATGCCCGGCGCCGCGGGTCCGGTCGGTACCGGCCGCAGCGCCAGCAGGTCGCCGTCGACGACGCCGACCGTGTCCAGGCTGGCGTCCAGGCTGAACGGTGCCCCGCCGATCGGGCTGAGGCTCAGCGGCGCGGCGCCACCGTGACCGTCGGTGTCGTCACCGGGAGCGACCAAACGCTGTACCGCGGGCAGGATTTCGCGGAGCGGCAGTTCCGCGGGTAAGGCGATCTCGGACAGTCGGCTATCGGAGAGGATAGCGACGCGGACGATCGGCATGACAGTGCCGGACATCACCGGAGCTTCGGACATGGAGTGCTCTCTTCTGTTTTCTACTAGGACCGCTGCGCGGTGAAATCTCGGGACAAACGTTGGCCGGGGAACCATGACCCGCCGGGAAGCTCGGCGGTCAACTGGTCGATCGCGCAGGCGATCGCAAACTCGGCGCCGGGTGCGAACGTGGAAACCCACTCACCGTCGAAGGCCCGCGACGGACTGACCAGTATCCGGCCGGCGGTGGTGTCGACGATACTCATGCCGACCTCGGTGGTGGTGTGCTGACCGTCGCGATCGCAGCCCGCGACGACCTCGACGTAGCTTCGCGGACCGGAGAAGACAGACTCCACCACGGCCCGCGCGGACGTTGGGATACCCAGGTAATCAATGACTTCCGCTACGGGCGCACCGGAACGGAGGCGCTCGTCAGCTCGGGCGCCGACGCGGGCAGGCATGGTGAATTCATCGAACCGGGCCGGTGTCCGGTTCGCCAGCCCGGCGGCAAGCACCGGAACCAAGGCGCGGGCGTCGTCGATCTGCATCTCGGTGAAGGTGACCAACTGTGCGCTGCGCAAGGCCACCACGGTGGTGTGATCGCGCTGGGCGACGATGCCGCGCAACATTTCCCGGCCCTCGGCGGGACCCGGACCGACATAGCGCAACTCCAGCCAGCGCTGCGGAAAGCAGACCACCCGGATCCAGTCGGCCACCGTCGGGATAACGGTGCCGTCGCCGCTCAGCACACCCATCCGGGCCAGCTCGGCGGACTGCTGTTCGACGAATGCGGATCGCTGCCCCGCATCGGTATACGGCATGGTGATCGCCAGCACCCACGGAAACATCCCGGCACCAACGGTTTCGGCGATGAACCATGCCTGCTCGACGGTCAGCTCGGCCGCATTGACCTTACTGCGCTCACCGCCGGCGCGAGCAGACACAGAATCGCACGAATTGGCTCCCGCCAGTGCGATTCTGTGTCTGCTCACCGGAGAGTCGCTCACTCGCTT
>NZ_JCALCW010000066.1:0-9119 GCF_059812545.1 Mycobacterium sp. NGS50 | reverse complement strand
GGTTGCGCGACACGCCCAACTGCCGCTCAGCCACGATCACCGGGGTGCCAGCACACACCAGATCAAAGAATTCCCGCTTCAACCACCACGGCACCCGGTAACCCGTCGGCATTGCAACCTCCCAAATCGATGGACATTGCATTGACCGTATGAATCCGCCCCCCGAATTCTCGGTCTCAGTACACGCTCGGCGAGCACGGGCGGCGGCAACCCGCCGGATAATGCCGCCCGTGGTGTCTTCGACGGTGACCCGGGTGTCGATCCAGCCGAGCTCGGTCAGTGCTTCGTGGCGCCGGATGCCCTTGTTGAATGCTTCGCGGGTGGTCCGGTGGTGTTCGCCTTCGTAGTCGACACCGACTTTGATTTCCTCCCAGCCCATATCGATCACCGCGACGAGCACGCCGTATTCGTCGTAGACCGGGATCTGGGTTTGCGGCCGCGGGAAGCCGGCGCGGATAAGAAGCAGCCGCAGCCAGGTTTCGCGCGGCGATTCGGCGCCGGCGTCGACGAGGTCCAGCACGACCCGGGCGCGGCGGATGCCGCGGCGCCCGGGATACCGCTCAGCAAGCGACGCGACATCGGCCACCTTGAGCCGGGTCGCCCGCGCCAACGCGTCGATAGCCACGACCGCCTTCCCGGCCGGGTAACGGCAAGCCAGATCCAGGGCGGTGCGCGCGGGGGTGGTGACCCTCATGCCGGCGATCAGTTCGACCTCGTCATCCTCGACCCGGTCCGACCAGGTACGGACGCCAGCTGGTGGGCGCCGGCAGTCGTAGAGCAACTCGGCGGGTCCGCGGTCATCCACCCACTTGGCTCGATGCAGCGCCGCGGCCGACTGTCCGGCGATCACTCCGCGTCGTCGTGACCACAACCACGCTGCCTTCGCCTGCAGCACTGCGGTGAGCCGAGTACCGCGTAGCACGTAAACATCGTGGTGGACCGGTTGGAACCGGCTGCTCAACGCGTATTTCGTCAGCCGCTCGGCGGCGACGGCCTCGCTGCCGAGGAATGGTTCGGATGGTTCCCCCATGTCCCGAGTGTGCCGGTGGGTACCGACACCGCGCCGAGCGTGTACTGAGACCGAAAAATCGCTCGGCGGATTCTCGGTCTGGTTACACGCTCGGCGAGGGCGAAGAGACCCGGAACGACTCGACGATCGCGTCGGTCGGTGAGCGCCACTGCATTCCGAGGTCGTTCAGGGTGTGCGTGTCGTCGGTGGGGGTGGCGGAGGTGAGCAGCCAGGCCGCCTCGTAACTCAATCCGTCCGGAATCCGCACCAGCCGGCCGGCGGTGTCGGCGATCCGCCCGATTCCGCGGAATACGCTCGGCGCCACCGGGATCCGGCGGATACGGCGTCCGATACCCTGCTCAACGGCGGCGATCATGTCGTTGAACTCCACCATGATCCCGCCGCAGACGTAGCGGTGCGGGCCCCGGCCGGTCTGCATCGCGCGGGTGTGCACCTCGGCGACGTCGCGGACATCGACCATCTGCATGCCGCCGCGCAGCCGGGGTGCGACCGCCGCCCGTGCGATCGGCGCCCAGCCCTGCTCGGTGACCCCCGGCGCGGTGTGAAACGCCGGTCCCACCACGCTGGACGGGTAGGTCACCACGACGGGTGCGCCCTCGGACTGCAGCCGCCGGGCCACCCGGTCGGCGTAGGCCTTGGTCTGTGCGTAGGCGCTGCGCCCGTCGACGATGGGGGAGTCGGGGCCGATCACACCGTCGGGCGGCGGAAACATCGCGCTGTAGCTGCTCACCGACACGACGGGGTCCAGTCCCTGCGCGACGGCGCGGGTCAGGATCGCCTCAGACGCGTGCGCGTTGACCTCCCACATCAACTGGGCGCGACGGTTGTCGGTGCCGACCACACCGGCGGCGTGCAGCACCGCGTCGCAGCCGTCCAGCAGCGCTGTGACGGTGTCGGCGGTCCGGATATCGCCGTCCAGGGTGGTCAGCTCGCCGACCTCGGCCAGCCGGGCGATCACCGGCTCGCCGGCGCAGCCGGGTGCGGCCAGCAGCCGCACCTGATGTCCGGCGGTCAGCAGCGCCCGCACGGTATGGGCGCCGAGGTATCCGGTACCGCCGGTGACCGCGATGTGCATCAGCGGTTCTTGAACTGCGGGGGCCGCTTCTCGGAGAACGCCCGCGGGCCCTCCTTGGCGTCCTCGCTCAAGAACACCTTGATCCCGATCTTGGTGTCGATCTTGAACGCGTCGTTCTCGTGCAGGCCCTCGGTCTCGTGGATGGTGCGCAGAATCGCCTGCACCGCCAGCGGCCCGTTGTTGTTGATCATCTCGGCGATCTCCAACGCCTTGTCCAGCGCCTGCCCGTCCGGCACCACGTAGCCGATCAGGCCCATCTCCAGGGCTTCGGTGGCGGTGATGTGGCGTCCGGTCAGCAGCAGATCGCAGGCCACGGTGTAGGGGATCTGGCGGGGCAGGCGCACCGCCGAACCGCCCATCGGGTACAGGCTCCAGCGGGCTTCGGAGATGCCGAACTTGGCGCTTTGGCCCGCGATCCGGATGTCGGTGCCCTGCAGGATCTCGGTGCCGCCGGCGATCGCGGGGCCCTCCACCGCGGCGATCAGCGGCTTGGTCAGCCGCCGGCCCTTGAGCAGACCGTCGATGCGCGACGGGTCGTAGCTGCCGTCGGCGAACGAGTCGCCCGGCGGCTTGGCGGTCGCCGCCTTGAGGTCCATACCGGCGCAGAAGTAGCCGCCGGCCCCGGTCAGGATGCAGCAACGGATGTCGTCATCGTTGTCGACGCGGTCCCACGCCTCGACCATGGTCGAGAGCATCTCAGTGGATAACGCGTTACGTGCCTCGGGTCGGTTCAGCGTCAGGATCAGGGTGTGTCCGCGCTGCTCAACCAGTGCGTGGGGCTCGCTCACGGGGTGTCCGCCTTTCGGAGATGAAATCCACAGACTTGTGTCGAAATGTAACACGTTCTAATTTGTGTCCGTGGCCCTGAATATCGCTGACCTTGCCGAGCACGCCATCGACGCCGTCCCGGAGCGGGTGGCCTTGATTTGCGGTGACGAACAGTTGACCTACGCCCAGCTGGAGCAGAAGGCCAACCGGCTGGCGCACCACCTGATCGATCAGGGTGTGAAAAAGGACGACAAAGTCGGCCTGTACTGCCGAAACCGCAACGAGATCGTCATCGCGATGCTGGGCATCGTCAAGGCGGGCGCGATCCTGGTCAACGTCAACTTCCGCTATGTCGAGGGCGAACTGCGCTACCTGTTCGAGAACTCCGACATGGTGGCGCTGGTGCACGAACGCCAGTACAGCGAGAGGGTAGCCCGGGTCCTTCCCGAGACCCCGAACGTCAAGACGATCCTGGTGGTCGAAGACGGCTCCGACGCCGATTTCCAGCGCTACGGCGGTGTGGAGTTCGAGGCCGCGCTGGCGCAGGGATCGCCCGAGCGTGACTTCGGTGCCCGCAGCGCAGACGACATCTACCTGCTCTACACCGGCGGCACCACCGGCTTCCCCAAGGGCGTGATGTGGCGGCACGAGGACATCTACCGGGTGCTGTTCGGCGGCACCAACTTCGCCACCGGTGAACCGATCGCCGACGAGTACGACCTGGCCAAGCAGGCTGTCGAAAACCCGCCGATGATCCGCTACCCGATCCCGCCGATGATCCACGGCGCCACCCAGTCGGCGACCTGGATGTCGCTGTTCAGCGGCCAGACCACGGTGCTGGCGCCGGAGTTCGACGCCGACACGGTGTGGCGCACCATCCACGACCACAAGGTCAACCTGCTGTTCTTCACCGGCGACGCGATGGCGCGGCCGCTGCTGGACGCGTTGTTGGCACACCAGGATGCCGGTAACGAATACGACCTGTCGTCGCTGTTCCTGCTGGCGTCCACCGCGGCGCTGTTCAGCCACAGCATCAAGGAGAAGCTGCTGGAGTTGCTGCCCAACCGGGTCATCACCGACTCCATCGGCTCCTCGGAGACCGGGTTCGGCGGCACCAGCATCGTCGCCAAGGGCGAAGCGCACACCGGTGGGCCCCGGGTCACCATCGACAAGACCACCGTCGTGCTCGACGACGACGGCAACGAGGTCACGCCCGGGTCGGGGGTGCGTGGCATCCTCGCCAAGCGGGGCCACATCCCGGTGGGCTACTACAAGGACGAGAAGAAGACCGCCGAGACCTTCCGCACCATCAACGGGGTGCGCTACGCCATCCCCGGCGACTATGCCCAGGTCGAGGCCGACGGCTCGGTGACCATGTTGGGACGCGGGTCGGTGTCGATCAACAGCGGCGGCGAGAAGATCTATCCCGAAGAGGTCGAGGCGGCGCTCAAGGGCCACCCCGACGTGTTCGACGCCTTGGTGGTGGGGGTGCCCGACGCGCGTTACGGCCAGCACGTCGCCGCCGTGGTGCAGCCCCGGGAGGGCGCCCGTCCCGCGTTGGCCGATCTGGACAGCTTCGTGCGCTCGGAGATCGCCGGCTACAAGGTGCCGCGCAGCCTCTGGTTCGTGGAGGAGGTCAAGCGTTCACCGGCCGGCAAGCCCGACTACCGCTGGGCCAAGGAGCAGACCGAGGCCCGACCGGCCGACGAGGTGCACGCCAAGCACGTGGGCTGAGCCGATGGCGGCGACCCGCTACCGCCCGGGGAGCTTCTGAATCGCCTGGATCATCGGGGTGAGCGCCTTCTGCCAGAAGGTGGGCGAAATCCCCAGCGGCGGGTCCAGGTTGAGTACCCGTGCGGTGGAAACCGTCTGCGACTCGGTGTACTTGAGGATGCCGTCCGGGCCGTGGCGGCGGCCCACGCCGGAGGCCTTCATACCGCCCATCGGCGCGGCGGTGCTGCCGAACGTCAGCGCGTAACCCTCATCGACGTTGACGGTTCCGGCCTGGATCCGTGCGGCGATCGCCTCACCCTGGGCCTTGGTGGCCGCCCAGACGCTGGCGTTCAGACCGTATTCGGTGTCGTTGGCCCGTTCGACCGCTTCGTCGACCGTGTCGACCGGATAGATCGACACCACCGGGCCGAAGGTTTCGTTGCGTCCGCACTCCATCTCGTCGGTGACATCGGCGAGCACGGTCGGTTCGAAGAACAGCGGGCCGATGTCCGGGCGGGCGTTGCCGCCGGCGATCACCGTGGCGCCCTTGGCCTTCGCGTCATCGACGTGGCCGCTGACCGTCTTGATCTGATCCTCGGAGATCAGGCTGCCCATGTCTGCGGAGAAGTCGTAGGCTGACGCGAGCTTCATCGCCTGCACCTGCTCGGCGAACTTGGCGGTGAACTCGCCGGCGATATCGCGCTCGACATAGATGCG
This sequence comes from Mycobacterium sp. NGS50, assembly GCF_059812545.1. Classification (NCBI taxonomy): domain Bacteria; kingdom Bacillati; phylum Actinomycetota; class Actinomycetes; order Mycobacteriales; family Mycobacteriaceae; genus Mycobacterium; species Mycobacterium sp. NGS50. The sequence goes on along the minus strand of NZ_JCALCW010000066.1, from coordinate 3,816 downwards.
TTCGATCGAGATGCACAGCTGCCCGGCGTTGGAGAAGCAGGCCCGGGTCGCGGCCTTGGCGACTTCGGCCAAATCGGCGCCCTTGGTGACGATCATCGGGTTCTTGCCGCCCAGCTCGGCGGAGAACCCGATCAACCGGCGACCGCAGTGCTCGGCCAGCGTGCGGCCGGTGGCCGTGGAACCGGTGAACATCAGATAGTCGCAGTTGTCCACGATCGCGGTACCGACCACCGAGCCCGGACCGGGAACCACCGCGAACAGGTCGCGCGGCAGGCCCGCCTGGTACAGCAACTCGGCGTTGGCCAGGGTGCAGTAAGGGGTCTGGCTGTCCGGTTTGATCACCACCGCGTTGCCGGCCAGCAGCGCGGGGATCGAATCCGAAATCGACAGCGTCATCGGATAATTCCACGGCGAGATCACCCCGATGACGCCCTTGGGGTGATAGGTCACCACGGTCTTGACGAAACCGGGCAACAGCCCCTGCACCCGGTTGGGGGCCAGCAGCTTGGCCGCCTCGCGCGCGTAGTACCGCGCGTTGAGCATGATGTCGACGATCTCTTCCTGCGCCGCCGACCGGGCCTTGCCGGTCTCGGCCTGCGCCACGTCCATCAGGAAATCCCGGTTGGCGGCTACCAGGGAGCGGAACCGCTCCATCACCGCGCAGCGTTCCTTGACCGGCCGCTTGGCCCACTCCGCCTGCGCGGCTCGGGCTTTGACGAATGCGGCGGCCGCATCCTCGGCGGTACCGATCGGAATGGTGGTCAGCGCTTTGCCGGTGAACACCTCGTCGATGGTGCGGGTCTGCCGTGCGTCGATGTCGGTGATGGCGACCAGCCGGCGCAGCCGGTCGAAGTCTGCGGCGGATGGAGCGGGCATGAGAAGCACTCCCTACTGGCAAGTAACTAGCGGATGCCCGCCAACCTACCCCGGGCAGTGCCCGCCCGGTAGGGCGGCCTTGTGGGCGATGAGCCATTGTGCGATCTGGTTGAGGTCCGCCACCCCCGCATCGAAGCTGGCGGCGTCGGCGGCCAGCGCCACACCGACATCGCCCGTGTCGGTGGTCATGATGCCGAACTGGCGTACCAGGTAGCCGCCGGCCTTGCCGGGGCCCCAGCCGCCCTTGCTCGGGGCGCCGTCATTAGCCAGCCCCCAGTTGCCTGCGGACAGGTGCGACATCCAGTCGAGCACCTCGTCCCGGTCGGACAGGCAGCGCAGCCGAGCGGCGAACTGCGCCTGCAACGCCAATGTCCACTCCGTCTGCCCGAACGCGGTGAAACCGGCTCTCACTCGCTGCGATTGGACGATCGTCGTCTCATCCCCGGTTTCCCGCAGCACCTGCTGAACCTTCAGCGCGGCCTGTTCGGGTGCGCCGAGTTGCGACCACAGCCCCTCGGCGGCCGCATTGTCGGATTGGGTGATTGCCTTGGCCGCCAACGGCTCTGCTGCCGCATGGTCGGCCCGCAGCGCGGCGATCACCAACGGCACCTTGCTGGTCGACCACGCCACCCCGGTCGTCCAGGTGCCCAAGTTCGACACCGTGGATTCCCCGACCGGGACGAACGCGACGCCGATGCGCGCAGAGATGGTGCGGGACAGCTCGTCGAAGCTTGCCTGCAACGGGTTTGGCGCCGGTGGTGGTGCACCGGTGGCCGGCGGAGGCTGGCTGGGGGCCGCGCTGGCGGTTGGCGCCGGTGGCGACTGCTGATCCGGGGTGCTGGGCGTGCCGGTGCATCCACCGAGCAGCATCGCGGCGGCCAGCACCGCGAGCGGCCAGCTGCGGTCAGTAGGCATACACAATCGCGTCGTTGCCGCCGGTGCAGGTCGCCATCGGACCATTGGCGGTGCACGTCATCGGATACCACTGGCTGGTCACGGTGCTGTAGGCCTGCACCACCCGCGGCGCGGCGCTGGGCGGCCCGCTCTGTCCGTAGGCCACTCGAACGGCCTCGGAGAACTCGCACGAGGTCACCTGGCTGCCCGCTGCCGAGGTCTTGTAGTCCCCGGCGGGACCGGACGTCGCCGGGCAGACGCGCGCGTCCGGGGGCAAGGTGACCGACGCCTGTGGTGCGACGACCGTGGGTGCCGGCGCGGACGCGGTCGGCGGGGCCGCCACGGTGACGCCGGCGGCGACGGTAGGCGTCGACGGTGAGTGGGTGCCGGTGTGGCTGCCGCGGCTGAGAACCAGCACCGTGATACCCAAACCGGCCACGATGACCGTCGTTGCGGCCGCGATGATCGCCGGCAGCACCCACGACTGCCGTTGTGTTCCCGGGCCGGCCTGACGCTGCAGCACATTCGGTGGCGGCGGGGGCGGCGGCAGTTGCCGCGCGGGCGGGACATAGGTCGGTGCCGCGTACTGCATCGCCGCGACGGTGGCCGGTGGCGGTCCGGTGACGACGGTCGCAGGCTCGGGGGTCGTCGGCGCGGTGGGCCGCAGCGCGCGCTGCGCGGCCCGCGCGAAGGCACCCGCGGTGCCGTAGCGGTCGTCGGCTTGTTTGGCCATGCCGCGCCCGATCACCTCGTCGAGTGCCGCGGGCACCGCCAGGTTCGCGAGGCTGGGCCGCGGGGCCGGAGCGGTGGTGTGCGCGGTGATGACCTGCTGCAGATTCTTCGACGGGAACGGTGGGGACCCGGTCAGCAACTCGTAGAGCACACAGGCCAGCGCGTAGATATCGGCAGCGGGAGTGACTTTCCCGCTGCCGAAGCGCTCCGGCGCCATGTAGGCAAACGACCCAACGGCTGTCCCGACGCTGGTAAGCCGGGACTCGCCGGCGGCCTCGGCGATCCCGAAATCCACCAGATAGGCGAAGTCGGCCGGGGTGAGGATGACGTTCTCGGGTTTGACGTCGCGGTGAATCATGCCTGCCGCGTGCGCGCCGTCCAGGGCCGCCGCTACCTGGGTGATGATGGCCACCGCACGCTCGGGATCGACGGGCCCGTCGCGGAGCAGGGCCCGCAGGTCGACGCCGTCGACCAGGCGCATGTCGATGTAGAGGGTTCCGCCGACGTCACCCCAGTCGTGGATGGGTACGACGTGGGGTTCTTGGAGTTTGGCCGCCGTGTGCGACTCGCGGCGAAAACGCTCGCGGAAGGTGTCGTCATGGCAGTGCTGGTCGGACAGGATCTTCAGCGCGACCACGCGGTCTTTGACCGTGTCGTAGGCCTCGTAGACCTCGCCCATGCCACCGCGGCCCAGCAGCGTCCGGATTTGGTAGTGCCCGAAGGTCGAGCCGACCCGCGTTGTTGAACTCGTCATGATCCGTTCCTTCTTCGCAAGCAGTATCCCCCCAGACGCCTGACCTGCGCGCGGTAATTCGCCGAAGGTCGCCGGGTGAACCCTGCACGATCGCCTGAGCAGGAGCGATGCCGCGATTTCGAGCCCTCGATGGAGAACGTCGGCGATGGACCACCAGCAGCTAACGATCATGAACGTTCAGACCTTCGGCAGCGTCAACGGCCGGATCATCGGGGCGATGGACGTCACCGTCGCGGACGGATTGATCGCATCGGTGACGCCGGCGGCACCGGGCACGGGTCCCGGCATCGACGGGACCGGACAAACCCTGTTGCCCGGATCGATCGACGTGCACTGGCACGGTCGGCTGGTCAAGGTCGGCGCGTAGCGTGCCGATGCGGGTACGGCTCAGAAGTGAGCTGCACCGTGGATGCAGACCTGTCAAGGGGCAGCGTCGTCAACGGATGGGGCTAGGTCAGCTATAGCGCGCCCGCCGGCAGGGTTTTGGGGAACGTCCACGACCCCAAACCACGGCGACGGTTCCGCCTTCGCCGAACGTGCACTCAGACCGAAAATCGGGC
>NZ_JCALCW010000065.1:0-10650 GCF_059812545.1 Mycobacterium sp. NGS50 | reverse complement strand
GGTTAGTTGAACGCGAGCCAGCTGGGCAAAGCGCGTTCACGGGAGTCGCACAGCACCTGACGGGTGTCGCAGGATCCCTTGGGAACCCCGGCCCCGGCCCACATGCCGCCGGTGTCGCGCCGCAGCACGATCGCCGATGATCCGCCGCCGTCCAGCAGGATCGCCGTGTCACTGCCCAGCCCCCTGAACAGATCCTGAATGTTGTCCGGGGTGTAGCTGCCGCCCTGGAACACGTACATCTCGTCTTTTGCCCGCGAGTAGGCGAGCGCGGTCCGCGCGGCGCTGGGCCCGCCGTCGTTGAGTTGACCGGTCTGGCCCGGGGCGAGCAGACCCAGCCCGCTCACCGCGACGAACTGCTCCCCCTTTTCCACCAGGCCCGTCACGACCGGACCGGCCGCGTCGTAGTCGCCGCCGTCGCGGCCGCCGCGGGGCCAGACCACCGTGGGTGCGCCGTGGCTGGGCAGGATCATCGTCGCCAGTGAGCTCCAGTGTTCGCTGCCGCCGGAGAGTCCTTGTTTGCCGGCGTAGGGGATGGTGCCGGTGACCGCCTGATTGGCCCGGCCCTGGCCGCGGGTGTTGTCGACGTAGACGCCCAGCGGTGAGCTGCAGCCCGTCGACCGCCAGGAGCCGCCCTTCTGGCCGCGCACGTCGAAGAAGTTGGCGTTGATCGCGATGGTCGGCTGGCCCAGCACCTGCCACGCCTGCAGCGGGGCATAGGTCTCGGATGCCTGCAGCAGGCCCTCGCCGGTGCGGGCGCCCGGAGTGCGTTCGCACCGGGACTGGTAACCGGAGTGGCTATCCACCAGCAGGTGTGGCGAAAGGCGTTGCGAGGCAGCCTTGATGATCATCAGGTGGCCGCCGCTGTTGCCGTCATACCAGCTGCCGCCGGCGTTGAGCATCGGCGCGGGATGTCCGCCGCCGAAGTTGTAGACCAGATAGGACCCGCGAGTGGTGGCGATCGCGCTGGCCAGCTGATCGCTTGCCTCGGCACGGGCCACCGGTTGCCCACCCACACCCGCCAGCGCCACCAGCAGCGCAGCGGTGCAGCCGGCGGCGATGCGCCGAAAAACTGCGGCTGGACTCGACACGATGGCCCTTTCGGCGCTGCTCAGGTAGCTACGACATAAAACACAATAACCTCACAAGAAACACTGTCAACATAAGTAACAGTTGAGCGTCGATTTGGCGCCGAGGCAATCACGTTCTGCCGCAAAGGCTTTGCCGGAGGGTGTGGGTGGCCGCTAGCGGATAACCGAGCTACCGCTCCACCCGGCATCGGCGACACTGGCCGTCGGTGGCTGCGGGGCGGGCATCTCGTCGACGGCGTCGGGCTCGATGACGGCGTCGACGGTGTGGCTGCCGTCGTGGATCCGGTGGTAGCCGCGGCGGTCGTAGGCGCGGGTGGCGCCGGCGCCGAGCAGCAGCCCGATCGCCAGGCCGATGCTCGTCATCACCAGCGCGTGGGCCAGGCCCGCATCGGCGCGGCCGTCCAGGTACAGCAGCGCCCGGGTACCGATGAAAACCTGGTGCATCGGCTCGAATCCGGACAGCCAACCGAAGAATGGCGGGGCGGCCTGCAACGGCACCGTCGCCCCCGCGGAGGGGAGCCCGAGAATCACGAACACCAGCAGGCTGGCCATCAGGCCCAACGTGCCCAGCGCTGCGATCAGCGAGGTGGAGGTGATGCCGACCGCGGCGATCGCGAAGGCGCCGTAGCCCCACAGCGCCCAGGCGTGCGGCATCGGCATCTGCAGCCAGTGCGCGATCCCCATATAGGCCGCCGACGTCAGCAGCGCCAGCACCAGCATCAGCGCCCACTTGACCAGCAGGGTGCGGAACCGGGAGATGTTGACCTGTTCGGCGAACCGATACACCGGGCCGAATTCGGCTGGTACGTAGCCCAGCATCGAGTCCACCAGGGTGCTGACCACGATGCTGCCGGTGAAGCCGCCCAGCAGCAGCAGCAGCGCGTAGTAGAAGGCGGACAATCCGTTGCCGGTCCCCTCGAGCAGCGGGTTGTGCACCGCGGTGTGGATGTTGATCGGGTTGGACAACACCAATCCGACCGCGCCGGGCAGCGGGGCGCCGCCGGTGTGCTGCCGCAGTTGCCCTGAAAGCCGTTCCCCCGCTTTGGTACTGACAGCCGTGATTGCCCGGTTCAGGGTCTGGCCGGCGATGGTGGAGCCCAGCGACCCGGCGCGCGGGTTGGTCTCGATGGTGATCGTCGGCCGCTCCAACTGGCCGAGGCTGAGCGCGCTGCGGGCCACCTGCTGGAACTTCGCGGAGAAATCGTTGGGTATCACCACGGCGCCGTAGACCTGTGCGGTGTCCAGTTGATGCTGGGTCTCGGCGGCCGACAGCACCCGGATGTCGAATTTCTCCGGGTCCATCGTGGCGACCAGGCCGTCGACGATCTGGCGCCCGCTGGGCCCGGAGTCATCGTTGACCACCGCGATCGGGAAGTGCTGCAGGTTGCTGGTCGGGTTGACGATGCCGCCCAGATACAACGCGGCCAGCGCCGACAGCAGCGCGAGCGTGAGCACGATCGGGGCGGCCCAGAACCGCACGGTACGGGTCGCTCGGATGCCGGCCGCCGGGTCGGGGGCCGGGATATGGTGCTGTGGCTGGGACATCACTAGCCGCCTAACTTCGCATGCATTTCCCACACCAGGATCTCGGCGGGGTCAACGGCCGTGACCCGCCGAGCATCGGAGGCGGTGAATCGCACCGCGTCACCTTCGCACAATTCGCCGGAGTCCTCCAGGGTGACTCGCCCGCGGGCGACGAACAGGTGCAGGTATCGGGCCTGAGGCAGCTCGATGACGGCGCCGGGGTGCAGCCGCGCCGCCGACAGCGCGGCACTGCGGTTGCCGATGCCGATGACGGCGTCCCTGCCGGGAATGCCCGAGGCGATCGTCAGCAGACCCTGCGACAGCTCCTCGCCGACTTCGCACTGTTGGTAGCCGGGGTCGCCGCCCGGCTCGTCGGGCACCACCCACATCTGCACGAAGTGCACCGGTTCCTCGGCGGCGTCGTTGCGCTCCGAATGCAGGATTCCGCTGCCCGCGGACATGCGTTGGGCCAGCCCGGGGTAGATGACGCCGGAGTTGCCCAGCGAATCCCGGTGGGTCAGTGCACCGTGCAGCACCCACGTCACGATCTCCATATCGCGGTGCGGGTGGGTATCAAAGCCTGCAGCCGGTAACACCATGTCGTCGTTGTTGACCATCAACAAACCGTGATGGGTGTTGTCCGGGTGGTAGTGGTCGCCGAACGAGAACGAATGCCTGGAACGCAGCCAGGGCGTGGTGGTCAGGTACCGGTCGGCGGCCCGCCGTATATCGACGCTGCCTTGCATTGCCACAGCCTACTGCCGGGCAACGCCGGTTCAGCGATCGAGAACTACCAGTCCGCTTCGGTGAACGTGATGACCCCGCGAATGTTCTTGCCGTCCAGCATGTCCTGGTAGCCGTCGTTGATGTCTTCCAGCCTGTAGGTGTTGGTCACCATCTCATCCAGCTTGAGCAGTCCCGACTTGTACAGGCCCACCAGGCGCGGTGTCTCGATGTGCGAGCTGCCGCCGCCGAAGATGTTGCCCTTCAAGGTCTTCTGCAACATGGTGAACAGGAACAGATTGAGCTTGACGTCGGCCTCGATCATCGAGCCCATCCCGGTCACCACGCAGGTACCGGTTTTGGCGGTCAGGATCATCGCCTCTTCGATCATCTCGCCGCGCATTTCACCGACGGCGAGAATCGTCTTCTGGGCCATGATGCCCCAGGTGAGTTCCATGACCGGAGCGATCGCCTCGGCCATCGACGCATACGCGTGGGTGGCGCCGAACTTGAGCGCCTGCTCGCGCTTGAACTCCACCGGATCGATGGCGATCACGTGGCGGGCGCCGGAGATCACCGCACCCTGCAGCGCGCTCATCCCGATGCCGCCGACGCCGACGATGATGACGGTCTCGCCCGGTTGCACCTCGGCGACGTTGGTGGCCGAACCGAAGCCGGTGGGCACCGCGCAGCCCAGGATCGCAGCGGTCTCGAACGGCACGTCGGGATCGATCTTGACGACGGAGTCCTTGTGCACGGTCATGTACGGTGCGAACGTCCCCAGCAGGTTCATCGCGGCGACCTCGCGGCCACCGGCGTGGATCCGGTTGGTTCCGTCGGCGATGGCCTTACCGCCCAGCAGCACCGCGCCGCGATCGCACAGCGATCGGTAGCCCCGCATACACGGCGGACAGTCCCCGCAGGCCGGGATGAACGCCATGATGACGTGGTCGCCCTCGGCCAGGCCGGTGACGTTCTTGCCGACCTTGGTGATCACCCCCGCGCCCTCGTGGCCGCCCAGGGCGGGTAGCGGCATCGGGGTGGCCCCGGTGGTCAGGTGGTAGTCGGAGTGGCACATCCCGGCGGCGTGCATCCGGACCTGGACCTCGTCGGCGACGGGGTCGCCGAGGTCGATCTCATCGACCTTGAAACCCTGGTTGAGCTCCCACAGCAGTGCGCCCTTGGTCTTCATGACCGGCCATCATAGAACACGTTCCAGAATCAGTTCCGATCGGTGCGTTCACCTGGGGAAATGCCGACTCAGGTGGTCTTGTGTGGAATCCCGACCGACAAGCCGCCGTCGAGCACCAGGTCGGCCCCGGTCATGTAGGCGGACTCGTCGGAGGCCAGGAAGATCACCGCGGTGGACACCTCGGCGGATTTGGCGCCGCGGCCCAGCGGAATCTGCAGGGAGTCGTCGGGGATGGCGATCGTCATCCGGGTGCGGATCAGGCCCGGCAGCACGCTGTTGACCCGGATGTTGTGCGGGGCCAGCTCGACGGCCGCCGCCTTGGCCAGGCCGCGCACCCCCCATTTCGAGGCGACATAGCCGTACAGGCCGGAGCTGCCGCGCATCCCCTCCACCGAGGAGATGTTGATGATGGACCCGCCGCCGGCGGCGATCATCGGGGCGATCACGGCGTGCATCCCCAACATGGTCCCGGTCAGGTTGACGTCGATGACCTGCTGCCAGACGGCGATGTCGAAGTTCTCGATCGCGTTGTACTTCGCGATTCCGGCGTTGTTCACCAACACGTCGAGGCTGCCGAATTCCTCGACCGCGGTCTGCACGGCGGACTGCCAGTGATCGGCCTGGGTGACGTCGAGGTGCACGAAGCGGGCCCGCTCACCGAGCTCGTCGGCCAGTTTGGTGCCCTCGGCGTCCAGCACGTCGCCGATGAGGACCTTGGCGCCCTCCTCGGCCAGCATCCTGGCGTGCGCCGCACCCATGCCCCGCGCCGCGCCGCTGATCAGCGCAACCTTGCCGTCGACCCTGTTCATCAGTTTCCTCCGCCGAGTGGCCAGTTGTCGCACGCTTTTGAGTGGTTTGCGTACCATAACTGGCCACTCGGCGAGAGATGTCGGACCCCGCTGGCAGGGTCGGCGCGTGGGCGATATCGACGGGCCATTCATCGGTACCGAGGCACTGGCGGCGGGCCGGTCGAGCAGACGTATCCTGGCCCGGCGCTATCGCGCGATCTACCGCGATGTGTATGTCGCTACGAACCACACGGTCACGCCGATCGACCGTGCGCTGGCCGCCTGGCTGTGGTCGGATCGCCAGTCGATTGCGGCCGGTCTGTCGGCGGCGGCACTACATGGTTCGTTGTGGATCGACGCCGAGCGCCCGGCCGAGTTGTACCGCCGGAACGGGAAACCGGTCGACGGGATTCTGATCCACCGCGACGAGTTGCGCGATGACGAGGTGTGCCAGGTTCAGGGGGTGCGGGTGACGACTCCCGCGCGTACCGCCTTCGATCTGGGCCGACGCACCGGTTGGAAGCGCGCCGTGATCCGGCTCGACGCATTGTCGCAGGCGACGGGCGTGCTGCCCGCCGAGGTCGGGGCGGTGGCCGACCGGCACCCGGGTGTGCGCGGCGTCGTTCAGTTGCGACGGATACTCGACCTGGTCGACGGCGGCGCCGAGTCGCCGCAGGAAACCCGGACCCGGCTGGTGTTGATCGAGGTCGGCCTCCCCAAACCGCAGACGCAGATCCGGGTGCGGGACCGGTTCGGGCAGGTGTTCGCGCGGGTGGACATGGGCTACGAAGAATTCAAGCTCGCCATCGAGTACGACGGGGAGCAACACTGGACCGATCCGGCCCGTCGCGCCTACGACATCGAGCGGCACGCCAAACTGTTGGCCCACGGCTGGATTGTCATCCGGGTGAGCGCGGATATCCTGCGTTATCGGCCGTACCTCATCGTGGAATGGGTCTGCCTCGCGCTGCGTGCCGCCGGCGCCGAATGGCCAGTTATCGCACGCATTTTGCGCCAAAACGCGGCATAACTGGCCGCTCGGCCGCTAAAGGTACGCGGGCAGCCCGAATTTGGGGAACGACGAGGTGTCCAGGAACGCCACGACATGGCTGACCCCGCCCGGGTGGATGTCCAGGACGTGTAGCTGGAACGGCAGATGCCGGTCCCCGTCGCGCAGGTACACCGCCGCAGCGGGCTGACCGTTGGCGGTGGTCGCGATGAACCGCATATCGCCGGCCTGCGAGGCGGGGCACTTCTGCCGGGACAGCTCCCCGATGGCCTGCGGCCCGACATACCAGCTGTCGTAAGGGGGCATCTCCCAGACGGCGTCGTCGGTGAACAGCGTCACCAACCGGTCGATGTCGTAGTCCTCGAAGGCCGAGATGTAGCGGGCCAGCAGGTCCTGGGCCGTGGCGGAGTCCGGCGGCAGCAACTGGCCATCGCGGCTGGGGGCGACGGCCTGCAACTGCGCCCGCGCCCGTTGCAACAGGCTGTTGACCGCGGCGGTCGAAACCCCGATCGCGTCGGCCACCTCGGCGGCCTTCCAGTCCAGCACCTCGCGCAGCACCACCACCGCGCGCTGGCGCGGCGACAGGTGCTGCAGGGCGGCGATGAACGCCAGCCGGACCGACTCGCGCAGGTCGACGATCACCGCAGGGTCGCGGGGATCGTCGGTGTCCGGCAGCGGCTCCAGCCAGGGCACCTCGGCGCGCTCCACCAGATCGGCCGACGGATCCGAACTCGGCATCCCCAGCCCGCTGGGCAGCGGGCGCCGCTGCCGGCCCTCCAGCGCGGTCAGACAGGTGTTGGTCGCGATCCGGTGCAGCCAGGTGCGCAGCGACGACCGGCCTTCGAAGCGGTCGTAGGCCTTCCAGGCCCGCAGCAAGGTGTCCTGCAGCAGGTCCTCGGCATCGTGCAGCGAACCGGTCATCCGATAGCAGTGGGCGAGCAATTCCCGCCGGAACGGTTCGACGCGGGCCGAGAAATCCCCGCCGTCTGGAGCTTCTACGAGCACACTCACCGGACTCAGCTTACGCAGAACATCTGACATTGCGCTGTCGCGATGATTAGCGTCGTGGGGTGGCGATGCGGTGGATCGACGAGGCGCAGTTCGCCGCCGGCTTCCGGGAGGCCGCGGTAACCACCCGACGGCTGCAGAGCGCATTGGGAGGGCTCGCCGCAACACCATTGCATTTCGATCTGATCCGCATCGGCACCATCGAGCTGGCCGCCAGCGGCACACTGGGAACCGCCGAGATCGCCGCCACCGGACCCGGATCCTTCGCCATCACCGTGTCGGCTTCGGTCGCCTTCACCGTATCGCTGGGGGTGCGAACACAATTCGGCGCCGAACTCGCCATCCGGCTGAGCGCCCGGCCCCGGTACGCCGAACCCCTATTGCTGGTGATCGACATCGCGCCGATTCGTGCCGATGACGTCGTGATCGCCACCAGGTCATCCGGCCTCGCCACCATGATCCCCGGGTTGATCGACACCGTGCTTCACGAAGCCAGGGGAATCGTCGCCGACCAGATGTACTCGCTGCTGAACACCGAAGCTCTGCGGTCGTCGCGGGTTATCGACATCGGCGCTCGGCTGGAACCCGATGACGGCATGGCAGCAACGCCGATTCCCCCGCAGTGGCGCTGGCTGTCCGATGAGCAGTTCGGCCACCGCTTTCTGCGCGGCGCCGTGACCGTGGGCAGGCTGTCGTCGGGATTGGACAACCTCGCGCAGACGGTGGTGGACATCGGCCCGCTCACCGTTGGTCCGCGCGGCCTCGCCGCTGTGCAGGCGAGCGGGGTCGTCGCGTCGCCGACCGTGCAGCCGCACCACGACGAGAGGGGCCCGACATTCGATGTGAGGGTCCCGGTTCGACTCGATCTTTCGGTGACCGTCGGCTCGCGCATGGACTACGCCGTCGACGTCGGTATCCCGCTGACGGCAACCGCGCGCTACGCCGAGCCCCTCGCGGTCGTCATCGATATTCCGGAGGTGGCCGCCAGGGTCATCCAGGTACACGTGAAAGCGCGCACCGCGGCCGGCCGAGTAATCGCGATGCTCGTCGGCCTGGACCGCCGGCTACGCCGACACATCGCACAGGTAGTCAATGAGCGGATCGCCGACGCGGCGCACCGAACGGTCGACGTCGGTGCGCGAATCGAGGCCGCTGGATGAGCCGGCGCCGGACCGACAGCTAGGCTCTCCCCTGATGGCTACCACCCGCACCGAACGGTTCTTCGATGGCGCCGGCGGCGTGCGCATCGTCTATGACGTGTGGGAACCGGAAGCCCCGGCGCGGGCGGTGGTGGTGCTCTCGCACGGCTTCGGGGAGCACGCCCGCCGCTACGACCACGTCGCGCAACGTTTCGGCGACGCCGGGCTGGTGACCTACGCGCTGGACCACCGCGGGCACGGTCGGTCCGGCGGCAAACGGGTGCGGGTCAAGTCCATGAACGAGTACACCAGCGACTTCCACACGCTGGTCGGCATCGCCGCCAAGGAACACCCGGGGCTCAAGCGCGTCGCCCTCGGCCACAGCATGGGCGGTGGCATCGTCTTCGCCTACGGGGTCGACTATCCCGACGACTATCAGCTGATGGTGCTCTCGGGCCCGGCGGTCGCCGCGCAGGCCGAGGTCCCCGGTGCGGTGGCGCTGGCCGCCAAGGTGCTGGGCGCGATCGCGCCCGGGCTGCCGGTGCAGCAGTTGGATGCCTCGGCGGTGTCCCGCGACCCGGAGGTGGTGGCCGCCTACAACGCCGACCCGCTGGTGCACCACGGCAAGGTGCCCGCCGGTGTGGCCCGCGCGCTGGTGCAGGTGGGCGAGACGATGCCGCGGCGTGCTGCGGCGTTGACCGCGCCGCTGCTGGTGGTGCACGGCGCCGAGGACCGGCTGATCGCCGCGGACGGCAGCCGCAGCCTGGTCGCCTGTGTGGGCTCCGAGGACGTCCAGCTGAAGATCTATCCCGGCCTGTATCACGAGGTGTTCAACGAGCCCGAGCGCGACCAGGTACTCGACGACGTCGTCTCGTGGATCACCGCGAGGCTGTGAATCGGCGCAGGCGCGCACCGCACCCCTCGTCTAGGTTTGCGTTGCATGAGTGACGACAAGATGCTGGCGCGTATCGCCGCGCTGCTGCGCCAGGCCGAAGGCACCGACAACGCCCACGAGGCGGAAGCGTTTATGGCTGCGGCACAACGACTGGCCACCGCAACGTCCATCGACCTCGCGGTGGCCCGCTCGCACGCGGCGACGCGTTCCCCGGTGCAGCGCCCGATCCAACGCACCATCACCATCGGAACCGCGGGCAGTCGCGGCCTGCGCACCTATGTGCAATTGTTCGTGGTGATCGCCGCGGCCAACGACGTGCGCTGCGACGTGGCCTCGAACTCGACGTTCGTGTACGCCTACGGATTCACCGAGGACATCGACGCCACCCACGCGTTGTACGCCAGCCTGGTGGTCCAGATGGTGCGGGCGTCCGACGCCTACATCGGTACGGGTGCGCATCGTCCCACTCCTACGATCACCGCGAGACTGAATTTCCAGCTGGCGTTCGGCGCGCGGGTGGGGCAGCGGTTGGCCGAGGCCCGCGAGCAGGCGCAGCAGGAGGCGACGAAGGGCCGGGACAGTTCACCCGGTACCGCTATCGCACTGCGGGACAAGGAGATCGAACTGCACGACTATTACCGTGGCGCGTCGAAAGCGCGTGGACGCTGGCAGGCCACCAGCGCCTCGGCGGGCTATTCGTCGGCGGCGCGGCGGGCCGGTGACCGTGCGGGGCGGCAAGCGCGGCTGGGCAACAGCCCAGAGTTGTCTTCGGCGCGTGCCGCGTTGGACCGGTGAGCGGGCGGGATGCCCAGCGCGCCCGGGTGTACGCCGCCGAAGACTTTGTGCGGACGTTGTTCGATCGGGCCGGCGAGCACGGGTCACGGGCGGTTGAGTTCTTCGGCACTCAGCTGACGCTGCCACCCGAAGCGCGGTTCGGATCCGTTGTCTCCGTTCAGCGCTACGTGGACGACGTGCTGGCGTTGCCCGCCGTGCGGGCGCAGTGGCCCGCGGTGGCGCCGCTGCGGGTGCGGGCCCGACGCGGCGCCGGCGCCGCCCATTACGAGAACCGCGACGGTGCCGGTGTCATCGCCGTGCCGAGTCCCGCAACGGCCGCCTGGGCGATGCGGGAGTTGGTGGTACTGCACGAAATCGCCCACCATCTGTGCCGGGTTCCCCCGGCGCACGGGCCGGAGTTCGTTGCCACGCTGTGCACTCTGGCGGAACTGGTGATGGGTCCGGAGCTGGGACACGTGCTTCGGGTGTGCTACGACAAAGAGGGTGTGC
>NZ_JCALCW010000064.1:0-11307 GCF_059812545.1 Mycobacterium sp. NGS50 | reverse complement strand
CCTAGATGGCTGGGCCGGCGTCGAACGCGCGGGCGCGCTGCGACCGCTGCACCCCGGCACGGCCCTCGAGCACCAGCCGGCGCAGCGCCGGCGGCAGGTCAGGGTCGGCCAGGAACGCCTCAGCGGCGGCCAGTCCGTCGTCGCTGACATCCCAGCCCGGGTACAGCCCGACCACCACCGTCTGCGCGACCTCACTGGATCGCCGCGCCCACACGCCGGGGATCGCCGCGAAATACCGTTGCGTGAACGGTTGCAGCAGCGCGCCCTGCCCGGGCTGAACGATGCCGGCGATGATGGACCGGCCGGTGATGTTGGCCAGCGTGTCGTCCTCGATCACCTGCTGCCAGGCCTGTTCCTTGACCTGCGGTTGCGGCCGTGCCGCCGCGGCCTGGGCGCCCTGGCGCTGGCCGGCCGCCGTCGGATCGCGCAGCACCTCCGCGTCGATGAACGGGGTACCGGGGCCGTCGGCGTCGATCACCCCGGATCGGGCCAACGCGATGACGATCCGCCACCGTAGATCGGTGTCTACCGCCAAACCGGCCAGGCCCTGATCGGCGGGATCGCCGTCGAGCAGACCGGCCAGCACATCGGTGTGCTGCGCGGACAACACCGACGTGCACAGCGCGTTGAGGTAGGCGAGTTGGTGATCGGAGCCCGGCGCGGCGGCGCGGGCCAGTTCCAGCAGTCGGTCGGCGAACTCCGGCCAGCCGTGCGCGTCGGCCCAGCCCGGCTCGGCGTAGAAGCCCAGCGCGGTCTGGGCCTGCAGCAGCAGCCGCTGCGCCACCCCGACCTCGGTTTCGGCCTGAATGCCGCGGCCGACCAGCGCCACGAAGTCGCGGGCTTTCAGTTCGGCTTCCCGGGTCATCTCCCAGGCCGCCGACCACGCCAGCGTGCGCGGCAACGGTTCGGCGATGTCGGCGATGCGCTCCAGCACGGTGGCCAGCGACTGCGGGTCCAGTCGCAGCGAGCAGTAGGTCAGATCGTCGTCGTTGACCAGGATCAGTTTTCCGCGGAAAACTCCGGCCAGCCCGGGCACATCGGTGCTGGGTCCGGCGACGTCGAGTTCTTCGCGGTGCACCCGGACCAGGCGGCCGGCTCCATCGTCGTCGTAGATTCCGACCGCGAGTCGGTGCACCCGGGTCTCACCGGCGCCCGGGGCGGCCCCGGACTGCGTCACCGCGAACCGGGTGAAATTGCCGTTGTCGTCGACGTCGAAGTCGGCGCGCAGCGTGTTCAGGCCGGTGGTCTTCAGCCACTGCGCACCCCAGTCGGACAGGTCGCGGCCAGAGGCCTTCTCCAGCGCGGCCAGCAGATCGTCGAAGGTGGCGTTGTCATAGGCGTGCGCCGCGAAGTAGTCACGCAGCCCGGCCAGGAAGTGCTCCAACCCCACGTAGGCGACCAGCTGCTTGAGCACCGAGGCGCCCTTGGCGTAGGTGATGCCGTCGAAGTTCACCTCGACGGCAGCCAGATCAGCGATGTCCGCGGCGATCGGATGCGTCGAGGGCAGCTGGTCTTGGCGGTACGCCCAGGATTTCTCGGCATTGGCGAACGTGGTCCAGGCTTCGGTGTATTCGGTTGCCTCGCTTTGGCACAGCACCGAGGCGAACGTGGCGAACGACTCGTTGAGCCACAGGTCATCCCACCAGCGCATGGTCACCAGATCGCCGAACCACATGTGCGCCATCTCGTGCAGCACCGTTTCGGCACGCCGTTCGTAGGAGGCCCGGGTGACCTTGCTGCGAAAGACGTAGTCCTCCAGGAACGTCACGGCCCCGGCGTTCTCCATGGCGCCCGCGTTGAACTCCGGAACGAACAGCTGGTCGTACTTGCCGAACGCGTAGGGGACACCGAAATGCTTGTGGTAGAAGCCGAATCCCTGCTTGGTTTCGGTGAACAACCGCTCGGCGTCCATGTGCGCCGCCAGCGATGCCCGGCAGAACAACCCCAGCGGAATGTCGCCGTGCTCGTCGCGGTAGACGTCGTCCCACCGTGCGTAGGGTCCGGCGATCAGCGCCACCAGATAGGTACTCATCCGCGGCGTGCTGGCAAAGGTGTGCACCCCGTCGTCCGCGCTCAGCGTGGCCCCGTTGGAGATCACCTGCCAGTGCGCGGGGGCGGTGACGGTGATATCGAAGCTGGCCTTGAGGTCGGGCTGGTCGAAGCAGGCGAACATCCGCTTGGCGTCGGCGGTTTCGAACTGCGAGTACAGATACACCTCGTTGTCGACCGGGTCGACGAAGCGGTGCAGACCCTCACCGGTGTTGGAGTAGCAGCAGTCCGCGTCGACCTCGACGACGTTGTGTGCGGCCAGCCCCCGCAACGCGATACCGGTCGACTCGTCGTAGGCCGACACGTCGATCGGGTTGCCGTTGAGGGTGGCGCTGTGCACGGTGGCCGCGGCGAGATCGAGCACGGTGTCCGCGCCCGGCAGCGCGTCGAAGGTGACGGTGGCGGTGGAGCGAAAGGTTTTGCCGTCGCCGCCGGTGAGGTCCAGCGCGATCCGGTAGTTGGCAACGCTGACCAGCGCTGCCCGTTCGACGGCCTGATCACGGGTGAGGTTGGGGAGTGCCACGCCGTGCAACAGTAGTCGCCGGTGGTGAACCACCGGCTGGCTACGCAATGTTTACCGATCGTCAATCCCGCATTCGCGCCTTGGGGTGCCAGTCATGCCACGCTGCACGGCGTGAACTTCAAAGTGGTCTTCGCCATGCCCGACGGTGGTGCTTCCACTCGGAAATACAAGGGCACCGACAGTTACGAGGTCTTGCGCGGTGGGGTGCTGCGCATCGAGGTCGCGCGCCCGCCCGAGCAGGGCGTGCATCACTTCGCGCCGGGACAGTGGATCGAGGTGGCCGAGCACGTCGACCCGATTCACCCGACCCTGCGACCCGACTAAGGCGCGCCGGTCCGGGAACACCGGCCGGGCGCGCATAGTTGTGTCTCGACAGTGGCCCCACCCGGATCGAGAGGATCGCGCTATGCCTGCTGAATCGTCGACGAAGTCACGAGCCGATTTCTGGTTCGACCCGTTGTGTCCGTGGTGCTGGATCACCTCGCGCTGGATCCTCGAGGTCGAGAAGGTTCGCGACATCGACGTCGCCTTCCACGTGATGAGTCTGGCGGTGCTCAACGAGGGCCGCGACTTGCCGGAGGAATACCGGGAGCGGATGACGCACGCCTGGGGCCCGGTGCGGGTGGCGATCGCCGCCGAGCAGGCCCACGGCGCCGAGGTGCTGGCACCGCTGTACACCGCGATGGGCACCCGCATCCACAACGAGAACAACAAAGACCTGCCGGACGTCATCAAGCAGTCGCTGGCCGAGGTGGGCCTGCCCGCCGAGTTGGCCGACGCCGCCGACACCGACACCTACGACGAGGCGCTGCGCGCCAGCCACCATGCCGGGATGGACGCGGTCGGCGACGACGTCGGCACGCCCACCATCCACGTCAACGGGGTGGCGTTCTTCGGTCCGGTGTTGTCGCGGATTCCGCGCGGTGAGCAGGCGGGTCAGCTGTGGGACGCCTCGGTGGCCTTCGCGGCCTACCCGCACTTCTTCGAACTCAAGCGGTCCCGTACCGAGCGCCCCGAGTTCGACTAGCCGGACTAGCCGTCGGAAGGCCCCGAGACGGAATTGGGCGACGCGACGCGCCGCGAATGCGTCGCGTCGTTCCCACTCGGCGAGGCCCGGGTGCGGGGTCTGCAACAATGTGCGCCATGCGCGTCTACCTCGGTGCTGATCATGCGGGTTTCGAGCTCAAGCAGCAGATCATCGAGCACCTGGAGAAAACCGGCCACCAACCCATCGACTGCGGCGCGTTCGACTACGACGCCGAGGACGACTACCCGGCGTTCTGCATCGCGGCGGCCCTGAAGACGCTCGCCGACCCGGACAGCCTGGGCATCGTGCTGGGCGGCTCGGGCAACGGCGAACAGATCGCCGCCAACAAGGTCCGCGGTATCCGGTGCGCGCTGGCGTGGAGTCCGGAGACCGCAACGCTGGCCCGCGAACACAACAACGCACAGGTGATCGGGATCGGCGGGCGGATGCACACGCTGCCGGAGGCGCTGGCCATCGTGGACGCGTTCGTCAACACCCCGTGGTCCAACGCCGAACGCCACCAGCGCCGCATCGACATCCTCGAGGCCTACGAGCGCACCCACGTGCCGCCGCCGGTCCCCGGCGCACCCGCCTGACCGTGCCCGAGGGGCACACCCTGCACCGGCTGGGCCGGTTACATCAACGCCGGTTCGCCGGCGCGCCGGTCACGGTGTGCAGCCCGCAGGGCAGATTCGCCGAGGGGGCAGCCGCGGTGGCCGGGCGGGTGCTGCGCGGCACCAGCGTCTGGGGCAAACACCTGTTCCACCACTACGAGGGCGGGCTGACGGTGCACGTGCACCTCGGGTTGTACGGCACCTTCGCCGAGTACGCCGTACCGATGCCGGCACCGGTCGGGCAGGTGCGGATGCGGATGATCGGCGCCGAGTACGGCACCGACCTGCGCGGCCCGACGGCCTGCGAGGTGCTCGACGATCTGCAGGTCGCCGCGGTCACCGCTCGCCTGGGCCCCGATCCGCTGCGCCGGGACAGCGATCCGGCCCCCGCGTGGGCGCGGATCGCCAAGTCGCGCAGGCCGATCGGTGGCCTTCTGATGGATCAGGCGGTGTTGGCCGGGGTGGGCAACGTCTACCGCAGCGAATTGTTGTTCCGGCACGGCATCGACCCGTACCGGCCCGGGACCGCGATGACGGTCGACGACTTCGACGCGGCCTGGCGTGACTTGGTGGCGTTGATGAAAGTCGGGCTGCGCGGCGGCAAGATCGTCGTGGTACGCCCCGAGCATGATCGCGGTGCGCCGTCCTACGCGCCCGGCAAGCCCCGCACCTACGTCTACCGCCGAGCCGGCGACGCGTGCCGGGTCTGCGGCACGGCGGTGCGCACCGCCGTGCTGGAGGGACGCAACGTCTTCTGGTGTCCGACCTGCCAGAGCTGACCGGTTCCCGCGCCATTGCCTGGTTTACCCGCGGAGGCCGGGGGTATGACAGGGGCATGACGACACGAACGATGCATATCACGGCGGCCACCGCGATGATCGCCGCAGGTATGGGGTTGGCCGGTTTGGGCGCCGCGACCGCTGTTCAAGCCGACCCGGAGCCCCTCCCGACCTGGTGCCCGGGCGACTTCTGGGATCCCGGGTGGGGTGAGAACTGGAACTGGAACAGCTGCCACGCGAATTTCCGCGGTCCCGGCGACTTCCCCGGCCCCGGTGTTCCGGGCGTTCCGGGCGGGCCGGGTGGTCCCGGCAATCCGGGGCTTCCGGGCGGGCCGGGTGGTCCGGGCGGTCCCGGGTTCCCGGGCGGTCCCGGCGGTCCGGGAGGACCCGGCGGTCCCGGTCACCCCTGACTCAGCGCGTAGCGACCCCGAGTGCGGCGTAGATCTCATTGCTGAGTGACACACTGCGCGGGTCGGCGTTGGCCTTGGTGGCGTCGTAGCGGTTCATCACGTACGCGTATCCGATCCGGTGTTCGAGATCGACGAACCCGAACGATCCGCCGAGGCCGCCGTGGCCGAAGATCCGCGGATTGGGCCCGTTGACCGCACGCTGATTGAGCATGTAGCCCAATCCCCAGCCGTGGTCGGCGACCCGCGGCCCGAGCACCAGATCGGTGTCGAAGCCGCCCTGCGACATCCGTACCCGCTCCATGTGTTCGCGGCTGAGTAGCTTCTCCTGCGCCAGCCCGTTATAGAAGGTGGCCATCCCCACGGCGGAAACGTGCCCGCCGATATCGGGCAGCGGCACCTGGCGCCAGCGCTGGCGTTCCTCGGAGCCGAACTCGTCGCTCGGAATGAATCCCCACGCCACCGACAAGCCCGCCTTGGGATGCTCGGCGAGCGTGCGGGGACGGTCCGGGGCGCTGGCCAGCAACTCGCGGGGGTGCGGCTTGTCGATCAGATCCGCGCAGCGCGGCAGGTCGGCGGGGGACAAACCGATGTGGACGTCGGCGCCCAGCGGCTCGGCGATCTCGGTGCGCAGATACTGGCCCAGGGTGCGTCCGGTCACCCGACGCACCACCTCGCCCAGGATGAAGCCGAACGCGGCCAGGTGATAGCCCTGCGCGGTCCCCGGCTCCCACCACGGCTCGGCGGCGGCCAACCGGGCGCAGACCAGATCCCAGTCGGCGACCTCCCGCCAGGTCAGCGGGGTGCGCGGTCCGATCACCCCGGAACGGTGGCTGAGCACCATGGCAACGGTGACGTCCTGTTTGCCGGCCTGGGCGAACTCCGGCCAATACCGGGCGATCGGGGCGTCGAGGTCGAGTTCGCCGCGGTCCGCGAGATGGTGCACACAGGTGCTGGTCAGTCCCTTGGTGCCGGATAACACGGCGGCCAGGGTGTTCTCACACCACGGCCGGGCGTGTTGGGCGTCGGCGTCTCCGCCCCACAGGTTGACGACGAGTTCCCCGTCCACCCACGCCGCGACGGCCGCGCCGACCTCGTCACGTTCGGCGAAGTTCCGTGCGAATGCGTCGCGCACCCCCTCGAAACCGGCTGTGCACGAGCCGTGAATGTCGACGTCGTCCACGTCGCCTCCTGTCGAGACGCCCCCCATCTTGAGCGGGCGACGGGAATCGAACCCGCGTAGCTAGTTTGGAAGACTAGGGCTCTACCATTGAGCTACGCCCGCATGTATTTCTAGAGCGAGACTGTACCGGCGTCGCCGACACCAAATCCAATTGGCGCTGATTCGTGCCTTCGCTGGGCCGGCCGGCGGCAGGTCGCCAGCAGGTCGCTGTGACGGCCGATCCGCCGGGCCGTAGGATCGCGAGGTCAGCGCGGGGTGTAGCGCAGCTTGGTAGCGCATCCGCTTTGGGAGCGGAAGGCCGCAGGTTCAAATCCTGTCACCCCGACCGAACCCGCCAACCCGTCGATACAGACACGAGGAGTACAGCCGTGAAGAGCACCGTCGAGCAGTTGAGCCCCACCCGGGTTCGGATCAATGTGGAGGTGCCGTTCACCGAGCTGCAGCCCGACTTCGACCGCGCCTACAAGGAGCTGGCCAAGCAGGTGCGGTTGCCCGGATTCCGCCCCGGCAAGGCCCCGGCCAAGCTGCTGGAAGCGCGCATCGGCCGTGGCGCGGTGCTGGAGCGCGTCGTCAACGACGCGCTGCCCAACCGCTACGGCCAGGCGGTGACCGAGTCGGAGCTCAAGCCGCTGGGTCAGCCCGAGATCGAGATCACCAAGATCGAGGACGGCTCGGAGCTGGTATTCACCGCTGAGGTCGACGTTCGCCCCGAGGTGACGTTGCCGGACCTGAGCACGCTGACGATCACCGTCGACCCGATCGAGATCAGCGACGAGGACGTCGACGCCGAGCTGCAATCGCTGCGGGCCCGGTTCGGCACCCTGACCGGTGTGGAGCGCGCCGCCGCCGACGGTGATTTCGTGTCGATCGACCTGTCGGCCACCGTCGACGGCGAGGACCTGCCGGACGCGGCGACCCAGGGGCTGTCCCACGAGGTGGGTTCGGGCCGCCTGGTCGAGGGCCTCGACGAGGCGATCATCGGCCTGTCCGCCGGTGAGAGCAAGGACTTCACCACCACGTTGGCCGCCGGCCCGCACGCCGGCAAGGAAGCTCAGGTCACCGTCACCGTCGCGACGGTCAAGGAACGCGAACTGCCCGAGCCCGATGACGAGTTCGCCCAGCTGGCCAGCGAATTCGACACCATGGACGAGCTGCGCGACGACTTGACCGAGCAGGTGCGCCGCACCAAGCGGGTGCAGCAGGCGGAGAAGATCCGCGAAGCCGCACTGGAGACACTGCTCGAGCAGGTCGACATCCCGTTGCCGGAGGCGATCGTGCAGGCGCAGGTCGACAACACCTTGCACAACGCGCTGCACGGGCTCAACCACGACGAGGCCAAGTTCGCCGAGAAGCTCGTCGAGCAGGGCTCGTCGCGCGAGGAGTTCGACACCGACAGCCGCGCCTCGGCCGAGAAGTCGGTGAAGACCCAGCTGCTGCTGGACGCCCTGGCCGACCACCTGGACGTGCAGGTCGGTCAGAACGACCTGATGCAGCACCTGGTGCTAATGTCGCGCCAGTACGGCATCGAGCCGCAGCAACTGCTGCAGGTGCTCGGACAGAACAAGCAGCTGCCCGCGGTGTTCGCCGATGTGCGGCGGGGCCGGACCATCGCGGCGGCGGTGCAGGCCGCCAGCGTCAGCGACACCGACGGCAACGCGATCGACACCGCCGAGTTCTTCGGCAGCCCCGACGAGGACGCCGACGACGACGCCGGAGCCGAGGAGCTCATCGCGGCCCTGGAGGGTGACGGAGGCGACGCGGCCGACGTGGACGCCGACGACGAGTGACGCTGTGAGCGAACGCCGGCAGTTCGGGGACTCCGCGGCGTGACCGGTTGGTTAGTGTCGGTGACAGACAAACACGTTGGAAGCTTGAAAAGCTCGGAAGCTAGGAAAGCAGGTAACCCACGGTGAGCGATATGCGTTCAAATGGGCACGGGCTCAACCTCGTCGACTCGGTGTATGAGCGCTTGCTCTCCGAGCGGATCATCTTCCTGGGTTCGCAGGTCGACGATGACATCGCCAACCGGCTGTGCGCGCAGATTCTGCTGCTGTCGGCCGAGGACCCGACCAAGGACATCTCGCTGTACATCAACTCGCCGGGCGGGTCGATCAGCGCCGGGATGGCCATCTACGACACCATGGTGCTGGCACCGTGCGACATCGCGACCTACGCGATGGGGATGGCCGCCTCGATGGGCGAGTTCCTGCTGGCGGCGGGCACCAAGGGCAAGCGGTACGCGCTGCCGCACGCCCGCATCCTGATGCACCAGCCGCTGGGCGGGGTGACCGGCAGCGCCGCCGACATCGCGATCCAGGCCGAGCAGTTCGCCGTCATCAAGAAGGAGATGTTCCGGCTCAACGCCGAGTTCACCGGTCAGCCGATCGAACGCATCGAGGCCGACTCCGACCGCGACCGCTGGTTCACCGCCGACGAAGCCCTCGAGTACGGCTTCGTCGACCACATCATCACCCGCGCCCAGACCAACGGAGCTGCATCATGAACCCTGAAATCGCCCCGCAGGCGCGCTACATCCTGCCGTCGTTCATCGAGCACTCCAGCTTCGGCGTCAAGGAGTCCAACCCCTACAACAAGCTGTTCGAGGAGCGCATCATCTTCCTCGGCGTGCAGGTGGACGACGCCTCGGCCAACGACGTGATGGCCCAGCTGCTGGTGCTGGAATCGCTGGACCCCGACCGCGACATCACCATGTACATCAACTCCCCGGGTGGCTCCTTCACCTCGCTGATGGCGATCTACGACACCATGCAGTACGTGCGGGCCGACATCCAGACGGTCTGCCTGGGTCAAGCCGCCTCGGCCGCGGCGGTGCTGCTGGCCGCCGGCACCCCGGGTAAGCGGATGGCGCTGCCGAACGCGCGGGTGCTGATCCATCAGCCGTCGCTGTCCGGGGTGATCCAGGGACAGTTCTCCGACCTGGAGATCCAGGCGGCCGAGATCGAGCGGATGCGCACCCTGATGGAAACGACCCTGGCCCGCCACACCGGAAAGGACGCCGCGGTCGTCCGTAAGGACACCGACCGCGACAAGATCCTGACCGCGGAGGAAGCCAAGGACTACGGGATCATCGACACCGTGCTGGAGTACCGGAAGCTCTCCGCCCAGACGTCCTGACTTTCACGGCGAGTTTGCCCCTGACTATGCGGCCGGGCTCGGCATATAACAGCCGGGACACTGCGGCGCGTCTCACCCGGCACAAAGTGTCCACAGGCGCTATGTTGCTGGAACGAACAGCCACAAATACCAAGGACGCGATTCGGCCTTATCGGTCGCATCAGTACAGAGCAAGCGGGTAGCGTCGGGACTTACACCCGACACCGGCCGCGACAGCCGGCGAACAGGAAGTAGGCACTGAAGCAACATGGCGCGCATTGGAGACGGCGGTGACCTCCTGAAGTGCTCGTTCTGCGGAAAGAGCCAAAAGCAGGTCAAGAAACTCATCGCCGGTCCCGGCGTGTACATCTGCGACGAGTGCATCGATCTCTGCAACGAGATCATCGAAGAGGAGCTCGCCGACGCTGACGACGTCAAGCTCGATGAGCTGCCCAAGCCCGCGGAGATCCGGGAATTCCTGGAGGGCTATGTCGTCGGCCAGGACACCGCCAAGCGCACGCTGGCGGTGGCGGTCTACAACCACTACAAGCGCATCCAGGCCGGCGAGAAGAGCCGCGACTCGCGCGCCGGTGAATCCGTCGAGCTGACCAAGTCCAACATCCTGATGCTCGGGCCGACCGGCTGCGGCAAGACCTACCTGGCCCAAACCCTGGCCAAGATGCTCAATGTGCCGTTCGCCATCGCCGATGCCACCGCGTTGACCGAGGCCGGCTACGTCGGCGAGGACGTCGAGAACATTCTGCTCAAGCTGATTCAGGCCGCCGACTACGACGTGAAGCGCGCCGAAACCGGCATCATCTACATCGACGAGGTCGACAAGATCGCCCGCAAGAGCGAAAACCCGTCGATCACCCGCGACGTGTCGGGCGAGGGTGTGCAGCAGGCGCTGCTGAAGATTCTGGAAGGCACCCAGGCCTCGGTGCCGCCGCAGGGCGGCCGCAAGCACCCGCACCAGGAGTTCATCCAGATCGACACCACGAACGTGCTGTTCATCGTGGCCGGTGCGTTCGCCGGGCTGGAGAAGATCGTCTCCGACCGGGTCGGCAAACGCGGTCTGGGGTTCGGCGCCGAGGTCCGCTCCAAGGCCGAGATCGACACCACCGACCATTTCGCCGAAGTGATGCCCGAAGACCTGATCAAGTTCGGCCTGATCCCCGAGTTCATCGGCCGGTTGCCGGTGGTGGCCTCGGTGACCAACCTGGACATGGACGCCCTGGTCAAGATCCTCTCCGAGCCGAAGAACGCGCTGGTCAAGCAGTACGCCCGGCTGTTCGACATGGACGGGGTGGAGCTGGAGTTCACCCCGGACGCTCTGGAGGCGATCGCCGACCAGGCCATCCACCGCGGCACCGGTGCCCGCGGCCTGCGCGCGATCATGGAAGAAGTGCTGCTGCCGGTCATGTACGACATCCCCAGCCGCGACGACGTCGCCAAGGTTGTGGTGACCAAGGAAACCGTGCAGGACAACGTGCTGCCGACCATCGTGCCGCGCAAGCCGTCGCGCTCGGAGCGCCGCGACAAGAGCGCGTAGCCTCGTCCCGTTTGCGAACGTCGCCGAGATTGCACACCGGTACGGATCCACTCGCACTT
>NZ_JCALCW010000063.1:0-13970 GCF_059812545.1 Mycobacterium sp. NGS50 | reverse complement strand
GCGCTGAGTGCACGTTCGGCGTGGAAAGCGCGCTCACGCCTCGAAGCGGTACCCCATACCCGCCTCGGTCAGCAGGTGCTTGGGTTGTGACGGGTCGTCTTCGAGTTTGCGCCGCAGCTGGGCGAGATACACCCGCAGGTAGTGCGTCTCTTTGGCATAGGAGGGACCCCAAACCTCCTTGAGCAGGTCCTCACGTCCGACCAGCTTGCCGCGGTTGCGGACCAGCATCTCCAACATGCCCCATTCGGTGGGCGTCAGGTGGACCTCGGCGCCGTTCTTGATCACCTTCTTGGCGGCCAGATCGATCGTGAACGAGGAGGTTTCGATGACCGGCTGATCCGTCTCGGAAGTTGTGGCGCCGCGGCGCGCGGCCGCACGCAGTCGGGCCAGCAGCTCGTCCATGCCGAACGGCTTGGTCACGTAGTCGTCGGCGCCGGCGTCGAGCGCCTCGACCTTGTCGGACGAATCGGTGCGCGCCGAGAGCACGATGACCGGTGCGGTCAGCCAGCCGCGCAGCCCGGCCAGAACCTCGATGCCGGAGATGTCCGGCAGACCCAGGTCGAGGATCACCACATCGGGGCGGTGCTCAGCAGCACCGCGTAATGCGCCGGCCCCGGTGGAGGCGGTGATGACCTCGTAGCCGCGCGCGGTCAGGTTGATCTTCAGCGCACGCAGAATGTGTGGCTCGTCGTCGATCACCAGCACCCTAGTCACAGACGCCCTCCTCGCCCGGAGCGGCCAAATCCACCACAACGGTAAGCCCCCCGCCGGGGGTGTCGGTGGTCTGGATGGTCCCACCCATCGCCTCGACGAAGCCGCGCGCCACCGACAACCCCAGCCCGACCCCGGTGGTGTTGTCGTTGTCCCCGAGCCGCTGGAACGGCTCGAACAGGTGATCGGCGCTGCCGTGCGGGATACCGCGTCCCTCATCTATGACGCTGACTAGGACGCGGTCGCCGACCCGGCCGGCATTGACCCGGATCATGCTGTCCGGGGCGTAACGCAGCGCGTTGTCGATCAGGTTCGCCAACACCCGCTCCAGCAGGCCGGCGTCGGCCAGCGCGACGGCGCCGTCCACGTCGACCTTGACCCGCTCGATGCCCGATCGGAAAAACCCGGTGGTGCCCTGGCCGATACTGACCAGGGCGCGTTGCACGACTTCCTCCAGATACACCCGGTGCAGTTCGGGATGTACCACGCCGGCCGCCAACCGGGAGGAATCCAGCAGATTGCCGACCAGTGCGGTGAGTTGATCGATCGACTCCTCGATGCTGGCCAGCAGCTCCGCGGTGTCCTCGGGGGAGAAGGCGACGTCTTGGGCGCGCAGGCTCGACACCGACACCTTGGCTGCGGCCAGTGGCGTGCGCAGGTCGTGGCTGACCGCGGACAGCAGCGAGCGGCGCAACTCGTCGGCGCGGGCGATCGCCTCAGCCTTGCTGGCCTCCTCGGCCAACTCGCGCTGCGTGACCAGGCCGGCCGCCTGGGTGGCGACCGCGCCGAGCACACGGCGGTCGCGGGCGGCCAGCTTCTTGCCGGACAGCAGCATCCAGAACTCGTCGTCGCCGACCTCGATCACCGTGTCGGCAGAAGCCGCTGTGGCACAGGGATGTATGCCGACACCCGCGATCAGGCGGCTTCCGTCCGGCTCATGGCGCACCATGCTGACCGCCTGCTGCGAATAGGTCTCCCGTACCCGTTCCAGCAGTGTCTCCAGGTCCGCGCCGCGCAACACCGACCCGGCGAACAGGGTCAGCAGGTCTGCCTCCTGCGAGGCGCGCCGCGCTTCCCGGGAACGCTTGGCGGCGCCGTCGACCAGTACCGCGACCGCGACCGCCACCAGCAGCAACACCACTTCGGTCACCGCGGCATCCGGTTCGGCGATGGTGAGGCTGTGCACCGGCGCGGTGAGGTAGTAGTTCAACAGCAGGCTGGACAGCACTGCCGAGAGCGCTGCTGGGGCAACACCTCCGAGCAGCGCGACCAGCAACACCCCGACGAAGAACAGGGCACTGGAGCCGCTGGTGCCCAGATACTTGTCCACCGAACTCAGCACGATCACGCAGATTGCGGACGGCACCACCGCCGCCGCCAGCCAGGACGCGGCGCGGCGGTGGCGGGGCCAGACCGACGCCAGATGAAACCCGCGCTGGGATTCCTCATGGGTCACGATGTGGACGTCGATCTTGCCCGATCGCCGCACCACCGTCGCGCCGATCCCCTCGTCGATGATCCGCGCCCAGCGTGAGCGTCGCGAGGTGCCGAGCACCAGCTGGGTGGCGTTGATCTGACGTGCGAAATCCAGTAGGGCGGTGGGTATGTCGTCGCCGACCACGGTGTGCAGCGATGCATCCAGGCTGGCCGCCAGCTCGCGGACCTTGACCATCCGCGGTGCGGACACCCGAGCCAGGCCGGCGTCGTCGCGCAACACGTGCACGACAGCCAGTTCCGCACTGGACTTCGTCGCTATCCGCGACGCCCGCCGCACCAGGGTCTCCGATTCCGGGCCCCCGGTGACCGCGACCACGACCCGCTCGCGCGCCTCCCACGTGTCGGTGATCCGCTTGTCTTTGCGGTATTTGGCCAGGGCGGCGTCGACCTGGTCAGCCAGCCACAGCAGGGCCAACTCCCGCAGCGCAGTGAGGTTCCCGCTGCGGAAATAGTTGGACAGTGCGGCATCGACTTTCTCGGGCGCATAAACGTTTCCGTGAGACAGCCTGCGGCGCAGCGCCTCCGGAGCGATGTCGATCAGCTCGATCTGTGAGGCCTGCCGCACAATGGAATCCGGCACCGTTTCCTGCTGCACCACGCCGGTGATCTGGGCGACGACGTCGTTGAGGCTTTCCAGGTGCTGGATGTTGACGGTGGAAATGACCGTGATGCCGGCATCGAGCAACTCCTCGATGTCCTGCCAGCGTTTGGTGTGCTTGCTACCCGGGGTGTTGGTGTGAGCGAGTTCGTCGACCAGCACCACCTGCGGATTGCGCGCCAACACCGCGGGTACATCGAGTTCGGGGAATCGGCGGCCCCGATACGCGATTTCGCGTGGCGGGACGATCTCGACGCCGGCAAGAAGCTCGGCGGTTTTGCGGCGTCCGTGCGTCTCGACCACCGCCGCGACCAGGTCGGTACCCCGCTCCAGGCGTCGGTGCGCCTCGCCGAGCATCGCGTACGTCTTGCCGACTCCGGGCGCTGCGCCCAGGTAGATGCGCAGCTCACCGCGTTTGCGCCGGTGTTCGACGTCGCTCACGTGACCATCATCCACCAGTCGCCAGGTGTTCGGCGGGATACTTCTGGTCGAGTTCGAGGTTGAGCGCGACCACGTTGACCCGCGGCTCCCCGAGGAAGCCCAGTCCGCGACCGCTGCGATGCTTGCCCACCAGCACGCGTAGCTGATCCTGGCTGAGGTGGCGGGCCCGGGCGACCCGGGGAATCTGAAGTTCGGCGTAGGCCGGCGAGATGTCGGGGTCCAGTCCGCTGGCGCTGGCTGTGACGGCGTCGGCGGGAACGGTTGGGTGTGCGGGGGCGGTTCCGCGTACCGGCACGATCTGACCGACCGAATAGTCTTCGCCGGGTTTGGCGCATTCCACCCGCACGCCGCGGTAGCTGGCCAGGAACGGTTGGCCCGCGGTCGCGCACGACTCGTTGACACTGACCACCCGGGTCGGATGGACGCCGCCGTGCAGGTCACGCGGTCCGATCACCGACAGCACCGCACCGACGCCGCCGGCGGTGCAGAACGGGCGTGAGCCGGCGCCCTTTTCAAGTCCTTCGGTCCGCTCGATCGCGACGCTTCGCGCGCATACCCGGGTGAGTAGGCTGGGCCGGTCGGGGCGATCGACGATGTCTTCGGGGCCCAGGTTGCTGCCCCCGGTCGCCGTCGGGTCGTAGCCGCCGACCGACGGACGACTCTGGAAATACTGCGGCAGTGGGCGACCGGTGGGGTCGGTGAAGGACTGGCCGATCAGCGCGCTGGCCACCGGCCGGCCGTCGGCGACGACCATCGAGCCCTCCGCGCGCGAATGCAGCCCGGGCAGCTGGGCTGTGAGCCAAACACCGAGCGGGTAGCCGATACCCAGGATCACCGTGAACACCAGCAGAGCCCGCAGCGCGGCGAGGTGCTGGCGGGCCAAATCGCCGTACTTCATCTCATCCCATTCCCGGAAGCAGTTGAACCACCAAGTCGATGGCCTTGATCCCGGCAAAGGGGGCCACGATCCCGCCCAGGCCGTAGACGTAGAGGTTGCGGCTCAGCAACTTCGACGCGCTGGTGGGCGTGTAGCGGACACCGCGCAGCGCCAACGGAATCAAGGCGGCGATGACCAGCGCGTTGAAGACCACCGCGGACAGGATCGCCGATTGCGGGCTGTGCAGCCGCATGACGTTGAGCGCCTCCAGACCCGGGAACAGCGTCACGAACAACGGCGGGATGATCGCGAAGTACTTGGCGATGTCGTTGGCGATCGAGAACGTCGTCAATGCGCCGCGGGTGATCAGCAACTGTTTGCCGATCTCGACGATCTCGATGAGCTTGGTGGGGTCGGAATCCAGATCCACCATGTTGCCGGCCTCTTTGGCCGCGGTGGTGCCGGTGTTCATCGCCACACCGACGTCGGCCTGCGCCAGCGCCGGAGCGTCGTTGGTGCCGTCGCCGGTCATCGCGACCAGCCGGCCGCCTTCCTGCTCACTCTTGATCAACGTCAGCTTGTCTTCGGGGGTGGCTTCGGCGAGAAAGTCATCGACACCGGCCTCATCGGCGATCGCTTTGGCGGTCAACGGGTTATCGCCGGTGATCATGACGGTCCGGATGCCCATCCGGCGCATCGCGTCGAACCGTTCACGCATGCCCGGCTTGACCACGTCCTTGAGGTGGATTACGCCCAGCACCCGGGCGGACGGATTTCCGCCGGTCGCCTCGCCCACCACCAACGGCGTGCCGCCGGCTGCGCTGATGCCGTCGACGATCTGCCCGAGATCGGCCGGCACGGTGCCACCCTGTCCGATCACCCAATCGGCGACGGCGCTGGCCGCGCCCTTGCGCAGCTGCCTTCCGTCGATGTCGACACCGGACATGCGGGTGACCGCACTGAACTCGACCCAGGACGCGTTGGCGAGCTCGCCGGGAGTTCGCGCCCGCAGGCCGTGGGCCTGTTTGGCGTACACCACCACCGAGCGGCCCTCCGGGGTTTCGTCGGCGAGGCTGGACAATTGGGCGGCGTCGGCGAGCGCGTCGGCGGCCACCCCGATCGGGATGAACGCCGACGCCTGCCGGTTGCCCAGGGTGATGGTGCCGGTCTTGTCCAGCAGGAGCGTGTTGACGTCGCCGGCCGCCTCGACCGCGCGCCCCGACATGGCCAGCACGTTGCGCTGCACCATCCGGTCCATCCCGGCGATGCCGATCGCCGACAGCAGTGCACCGATCGTGGTGGGGATCAGGCATACCAGCAACGCCACCAAGACGATGCCGGTGACGCCGTCGCCGGTCAGGGCAGCGGTATCGGCCACCCCGGGATCGCCGGCCTTGGCGTAGATCGCCAGCGGCTGCAACGTGACCACCGACACCAGGAAGATGATCGTCAAGGCCGCCAGCAGGATGTTCAGCGCGATCTCGTTCGGTGTCTTCTGCCGGTTGGCGCCTTCGACCAGCGCGATCATCCGGTCGACGAAGCTCTGCCCCGGCTGTTGGGTGATCCGGACCACGATGCGATCCGACAGCACGGTGGTGCCGCCGGTCACCGACGACCGGTCGCCACCGGATTCCCGGATCACCGGGGCCGATTCGCCGGTGATCGCCGATTCATCCACCGACGCAATGCCTTCCACCACATCACCGTCGCCGGGAATGACCTGGCCCGCCTCCACGACGACGACGTCACCCTGCCGCAACAGCGGCGCGGCGACCTCTTCCTCCGATCCGCCGGTGCCCGGCGACCAGCCGCGCAACCGGCGTGCGACGGTGTCGGCTTTGGATCTGCGCAACGTATCGGCCTGCGCCTTGCCGCGGCCCTCCGCGACCGCCTCGGCCAGGTTGGCGATCAGCACCGTCGACCACAGCCACCCCACTACCAGCCAGCCGAACCAGCTGGACTGCTGTACCGACAGCACCGTGGACCACACCGCGCCGACCTCGACGATGAACATCACCGGGTTGCGCCACATGGTGCGCGGATCCAATTTCCGCAGTGCCCCGGGCAGCGACCGCGCCAGCACGCGCGGGTCGAGCAACCCGCCCTGGATGCGCGACGTCGACAGCGTCACGTCAGTGGATTCCTTCCGCGAGTGGCCCGAGAGCCAACGCGGGCAGAAACGTCAGCGACACCAGAATCACCGTCACGCCCACCACCAGACCGACGAACTGCGGTCGGTGGGTGGGCAGGGTGCCGATCGACTCCGGTGTGCTGCCCTGGCGGGCCAGCGCGCCGGCCAGGGCGAGCACAATGATCATCGGCAAGAACCTGCCGATGATCATTGCCAGGCCGAGCGCGGTGTCATACCAGCCGGTGTCGGCGTTGAGTCCGGTGAATGCGGAGCCGTTGTCGTTGGCTGCCGAGGTGAAAGCGTAGAGCACCTCTGAGAGTCCGTGCGGTCCAGCGTTTCCCATGGCCGTACGGGGCCCCGGCAGCGCCATCGTGATCGCCGTGCCCACCAGGACCAGCAATGGTGTGATCAGGAAATAGCCGGCCGCGAGCTTGATTTCACGTGGGGTGATCTTCTTGCCGAGGTATTCCGGGGTCCGCCCGACCATCAGGCCGGCGACGAACACGGTGATGATCGCCAGGATGAGCATGCCGTACAGGCCCGAACCGGTGCCCCCCGGCGCGATCTCACCGAGCTGCATGTTGAACATGGCTATCAGCCCGCCCAGGCTGGTGTAGGAGTCGTGCACCGAGTCGACCGCGCCGGTGGAGGTCAGCGTGGTCGCGTCGGCGAAGACGGCGGAGTCGGCGACCCCGAAGCGTTGTTCGACGCCTTCGGTGGCCGCCCCGACCGCGGTGGGGACGGTGCCGTGATGCTGCAGCTGGGTCAGACTGATCAGGCTGACGCTCAGCATGGCGATGACGGCCATCACCGCGGCCACGGCGTAGCCCTGCTTGGTGCTTCCGACCCAACGTCCGAACGTGCGGGGCAGCGAGAAGCTGATCACCAGTAGTAGGAAGATCTCCACCCAGTTCGTCCAGGTGGTCGGGTTTTCGAACGGGTGCGCGGAATTGGCGTTGAAAAAGCCGCCACCGTTGGTGCCCAGCAGCTTGATGGCTTCCTGGCTGGCGACTGGGCCGCCGGTGATGGTCTGCGAGCCGTGCGCCACGGTGGCCACCGCCCGATATCCGTGGAAGTTCTGGATGACGCCACCGGCGAGCAGGACCACCGCTGCGACGAACGCGATCGGTAACAGGATTCGCAGATTCCCGCGAACCAGATCGACCCAGAAGTTGCCGAGGTCGCGGGTGTGGCGACCGGCGAACCCGCGGAGCAACGCGACGGCCACCGCCATGCCGACTGCGGCCGACACGAAGTTCTGCACCGCCAAGCCGGCCATCTGCACCAGATGGCTCTGGGTGGTTTCACCGGCATATGCCTGCCAGTTGGTGTTGGTGACAAAGCTCGCCGCGGTATTCCAGGCCAGCGCCGCCGTCATCGGTGTCGCCGGGTCAAAACGATGCAACCGCAGGCTGCCCTGCACCAGTTGCAGGAGGAACAGCCCCAGCAGGCTGACCGCCGAGAACGCCAGCATGCTGCGGGCGTAGCTGGGCCAGCTCTGTTCGGATTCCGGGTCCGCGCCGATCAGCCGGTAGATGAACCGCTCTGGGCGGGAGTGGCTTTCGGAGCTGTAGACGCGGTACATGTAGTCGCCCAGCGGTCGGTGAACGACCACCAGGGCGATCACCAGTGAGACCGTGAACAGCAGCCCGGCGGCCGCGCCGGGCACTAGAACCGCTCCGGGAACAGCAGTGCCGCAACGAGTAGCGCGCAGATCAGGACGGCCAGCACCAGACCGACCCCGTTGGCCAGGCTCACAGCTTGTCGACCATCGTGACCACGGCGCCCAGCGCAGCGAAGATCACCACCGTCAGGGCCACATAGGCCAGCATGCACCTCTCCTTTGGCAATCGACGTAACCGACGCTAGCCCTGCTCAACCGCGAATCGCGCGTCTCTTAACGGTTTCCATACGCGCTAACCGGCGGCCGGCGGATGTGCGACGACGGTCGGGCGGAACCCGTATCGCGGCGGGCCGACAACATCGGTGCGGCCCGCCAGGCCGCCCAACGGCATACCGGCCGGAACGGCGGACATTCCGCCGTTCGCCATGGCCCCGGTTCCCGTCAGTGCCGCGGCGGCCGGGTTGACCGCCGGTGCGGCAACAGCCCAACTCGGCGGCACCGACAATGCGCCCACCGTTCCTGCCTGTCCCAGACCCACCGACATCCCGCTGCCGAGACCCGCGGCGCCGCTGGAGCCGGCCAATCCGAGCACACCGGAGCCCAGGCCGCTGCTCACCGCCGAGCCCAGCGCACTGGTGGTGGCGCTGCTGCTGCCACCCAGACTGCTGCCGAGGCTGCTCAGGAATCCCAAAGCGGTCGAGATGGTGCTGGTCCCGTTCCAGAAGCCGGCGTTGACCATTCCGTTGACACTGTCGGTCACGGTGCCCGAGCCGAAGATGCTGTTCAACAACCCGGACAGCCCCGATGACGACGAAGAAGCCGACGATGCGGGGGAGGACAGGCTCTGCAGGGTGCTGGGCACCCCGGTGACCAGCTGCGCGAGGCTGCTCTGCGTCTGGCCGGTGGCGGCCTGGGCCACCGCAGCCGTCTGCGCCGCCACCCCGGCGGGGTTGGTTGTCTGCGGCGGCGACGTGAAGGGCGTCAACGTGGACGCCGTGGCTGACGCGGCGGCGTAGCCGTACATGGCGGCCGCATCCTGCGCCCACATCTCGGCGTAGTGCGCTTCGGTAGCCGCGATGGCCGGAACGTTCTGGCCCAGGATGTTGGTCGCGACGAGCGCCGCCAGCAGCGCCCGGTTGGCGGCGATCACCGGTGGTGGCACGGTGGCCGCGAATGCCGCCTCGAACGCGGCCGCCGCGGCGCTGGACTGTGTCGCGCTCTGCTCAGCCTGGGCGGCGGTGCCCTGCAGCCAGGCGACGTACGGCGCCGCCGTACCGGACATCGCCGCCGACCCCGGGCCGCGCCAGTTCTCGCTGGTCAACCCGGTGATCACCGATCCGAAGGAGGCGGCGGTCGAACTCAACTCGGCGGCCAGCTGGCTCCAGGCGGTCGCCGCGGCAACCAACGGGGCGGCCCCAGCGCCCGAATACATTCTCCCGGAGTTGATTTCCGGTGGTAAAGCTCCGAAATCCATGACTCCAGCGTGGACCGCGTCACGCGCCGGTCACCACCGCCTTTACGGGTATCTAACGGCTCCGGATGCTTTCTTTACGAGTTTCTGCCTCAGCGGCCAGATCGAGCGGCACACAGTGGTTTTCGTCACACTTCGGTCGGAGAATCGCTCAACGGAAGGCGGATCCGGAACACCGTCTGGCCGTTCTCGGACTCGGCGGTGACGGTGCCGTGATGCGCTTTGACAATCGAGGCCACGATTGCCAGCCCCAGCCCGGTGCTGCCCGCCTCACCGGATCGGGCTTTATCCGCGCGTACGAACCGGTCAAAAAGGTGTGGCAGCAGCTCGGGGTCGATATCGGGGCCGGTGTCGGTCACCGTCAACTCGGCGTAGGGCCCGCCGACGCCGCTGCGGTGGGCGGCGATGCTCGTCGTGACGGTCACACCGGACGGAGTGTGCACCCAGGCGTTTTTCAGCAGGTTGGTGAGCAGTTGGTGCAGTCTGGCCTGGTCTCCGCGGACCCATACTGCTTCGTCTGGCAGGTCTTTGACCCAGATGTGGGTAGGCGCCGACGCCGCGGTGTCGTTGACCGCGTGGCTGCACAGATCGACAAGGTCGACGTCCTCGAACTGCAGGTCCTGGCCCTCGCCGAGCCGGGACAGCAGCAGTAGCTCGTCGACCAGCGCCGTCATGCGTTGCGCCTCCGACTCGATGCGGGCCAGCGCATATTCGGTGGTCGGCGGCAGCGTGGAACTGTCTTGACGGGTCAGCTCGGCGTAGCCCTGGATCGCAGCCAGCGGCGTGCGCAGCTCGTGGCTGGCGTCGGTGAGGAACTGTCGCATCCGCTTGTCGGATTCGATGCGATACGCCAGCGCGCCGTCGACGTTGTCGAGCAGCCGGTTCAAGGTTTGCGCGACGACGCCGACCTCGTTGTCGGGGTCGGTGTCGCCCGGCGGAACTCGAGCGGTGATCCGCTCGTCGCCGCCGGCCAGCGACATGCCCGCCACCGTCGCCGCGGTTGCCGCGACGCGGCGAAGCGGGCGAAGGGCATACCCCACCACCCACACCGTCAACGCGGCGGTCAGCAGCAGTGCAATCACCAGGACCGCGGTGGCAGTGATGATCCGGCGCTGAATTGTGCGGTTGGCCAGGTCGACCGACACGCCCACCACCAGGCGGTCCCCGCCGGCGATTTGGCGGCTGTCCATCCGGTAGGTGCCCAGGCCGTGCAGGGTGATGGTTTGTCCTGGTCCGTCCGACCACGCCTGTCGTTCGATGGTGGCTGCGACGTCAGCGGTGGCGGGCCGGGGTTCGTCGTTGCCCGAGAAGGTGGCGGTACCCACCACGCGGCCGCCACGCAGGACCGCGATGAGGTTTCCGGGCTCCTGCTCGGTGAATCCCAGCAGCGCGGTCTGGATCGCCGTCGAGTCCATGCGTTGTGGCGCAGCGTTTTTGCGGTACCGCGCATACGAATGGGTGAGTGCGGTGAGCGCCTGGGAGACGTCGGCATCCTCCATTGCGGTGACGTAGGCACGCAGGCTCAGCACCGACACCAGGCCGACGGCGACCAACACGACGGTGATGACGGCCGAGACTCCCAGCACCAACTGGTGCCGTACCGAACGTGGGCGCCACCAGGGACTGGCCGTCGGCGCCGTCATTCGGCGGGCCGCAATATGTAACCGATCCCGCGCACAGTGTGGATCATCGCGTCGGCGCCGGCGTCGATCTTCTTACGCAGATACGAGATGTACAGATCGACGATGCTGGTGCGGCCGGCGAAGTCGTAATTCCAGACCCGGTCCAGGATTTCCGCGCGGGTCAGTGCCCGCCGCGGGTTGCGCATCAGGAACCGAAGCAACTCGAACTCGGTCGCGGTCAGCGCCACGTTCTTCCCAGCGCGGCTTACCTGGCGGCTGGCGCTGTCGAGCGTCAAATCTCCCACCGTGAGGACTTCGTCTGATGGTGGTGTCAGGTGGCTGGAGCGGCGCAGCAGTCCGCGCAGCCGAGCGACCAACTCCTCCAGACTGAAGGGCTTGGTCATGTAGTCGTCGGCGCCGGCGGTCAAGCCGGTGACCCGGTCCATCACCGAGTCGCGCGCCGTCAGGAACAGCGCGGGTGTGTAGAGGTCGGATTCCCGGACCCGTTGCAGAATCTGGAGGCCGTCCACATCGGGCAGCATGATGTCGAGCACAAGAACGTCGGGGCTCGCCTTGCCGAAGGCGGCTACCGCGTCGCGTCCGTTGTGTGCGACGTCGACGACCCAGCCCTCGTAGTGCAATGCCATCGTGACGAGGTTGGTCAGCGCCGTTTCGTCGTCGACCAGCAATACCCGGATCGGCGACCCGTCGGCTCGGGTGATCTTGGGCAGTTGGCCGAGGATCGCTTTGCGTGGACGGCGTTCGCGCGGGTCATCCGGCATGGCGGTCTGATTCATAGCATCCTCAAATGTATTCAACCATCGGTGCCGCTCAAAGCCGGTACAGATATGTGTTCTCTATGAGTCTACGTGGCGAGCGTGCACAGGGGCGTTTACGAAAAATAGTGTGGTGCAAAGAGGTTGGTCTGATAGATGTCTGCGCGATGAACGCCTGACGTCGCTATTGGCGCGCGTGCGAACACCGTTCCGACGCAACATGTAGGGGGTGTAACGCAATGGATTTCGCAGGCCTTCCACCGGAGGTCAACTCCGGGCGGATGTACACGGGGCCGGGGCCGGGGCCGATGCTCGGTGCGGCCACCGCTTGGGAGGGACTGGCCAGCGACTTGGGGTTGACGGCGAGTGCCTACCAGTCCGTCGTCGCCGGGCTGACTGGGCAGTGGTTGGGGCCCGCGTCGGCGTCGATGAGCGCGGCGGCAGCCCCGTACATCGCGTGGATGAACGCCACCGCCGCGGAGTGCGCGCAGACCGCGGCCTCGGCCAAGGCGGCGGCGAGCGCCTACGAGACGGCCTTTGCGATGACGGTTCCGCCCCCGGTGATTGCCGCCAACCGCGCCCAGTTGGCGGCCCTGATCGCGACGAACATCTTGGGGCAGAACACTGCGGCCATCGCCGCCACCGAAGCGTTGTATCTGGAGATGTGGGCGCAGGATGCGGCTGCCATGTACGGGTATGCGGCTGGTGCGTCGGCCGCGTCGACGTCGTTGACACCGTTCGCCGCACCGAAGCAGAACACCAACCCGAGCGCCCAGAGCGGCCAGGTCGCGTCCGGCCTGCAGTCCGCGGGCACCGCGGCAAGCAGCAAGGCGCAGGCGGCCGCCGCGCAGTTGGCGGGCGCCTTGCAGGGCGCGCCGCCGTCATTGCAGCCTGCGGCGGGTGGGACCGGGGCAGCGGGCCTCGGGCCGGTCGCGGTGGGCAGCGGGACGTCAGCCGTGTCCTCGGCCGCCTATGCGCCGCTGAGTGCATTGTCGGCGGTCGCTCCGGGTCAGGGGGTGAAGCACGCCTCGAAGGCGGCCGGCGTGGGCGCGGCCGCTGCCGGCGGCACCGCGTCGTCGTTTGTCGGCAACGAGTCGCTCGGGTTGATCGAGGACACTGCCGGTCTCGGCATGGACGGTGTCGGCCTGGTCGGATTGGACGGTGGCGGTGTCGGATTGGATCTGATCGGTGTGGGTCTGGACTTCCTGGGCGCTGACTCGCTGACCGAGGCCGGGGGACTGGGGGCGCTGGGATCTCTGGGTGGCTTTGTACCGTTGCCCGGCCTGGGCGGCCTGGGCAGCCTGGGCGGGTTGGGTGCGGCCAGCGCCGCCGGGGCTTCGGCCAATGTGGGACAAGCGCTTTCGCTCGGCGCGATGTCGGTACCGGGCGGGTGGGCGGCGGCCGCGCCGTTGGGCTGGTCGGCTGTTGAGCCGGCGGCCTGGTCGGCTGCGGCGGCCCCTGCGGTCTGGTCCGCGGCCGCCCCGGCGGCGATGAGTCAGGTTGCCATGACGTCGTCGCAAACCGCCGCGGCGGCCGGATCAGCGGCCGCGGCAGCGGGATCGGACGTGCCCTACGCCGAGATGGCGGTGGCGGGGATGGCGGGGCGGGCGCTGGCAGGAAGCACCGCCGGCCGAGGTCGTGGAACGACGGATCGAGAAAAGCCGGCAGCACCGACGGGCGCGGTCACGGGAATCGCCGCCGAGTTGCGTGAACTTGCCGCGCTTCGTGACGAGGGGGTCCTGACTGAGGAGGAATTCACGGAACAAAAGCGCAAGCTGCTGGGCTGATCAGGCCGAGCAGTCCCGCAGCGAAAGCCCCCGAATCCGAGCGGATTCGGGGGCTTTCGCGTCTGCTCGAGAATGGGTCCAACACCCGACGAGCGTGCGGTTTGGTACGCCTTGAGCGGCGTGTTGGGTACCAAACCGCACACTCGGTCAAACTGTGGATAGCTGCTGGCGCAGGAAAGAGATTCAGGCCCAGCTGGAGCTGACGGCGGAGTCGGTGTTGGCCATGTTGTTGCCGGCGGATTGCACCTTGGTGCCGTGGCTGGCGGCTTGTTCGTAGATGACCTGGAAGTTGCGGCCCAGCTGGGTGATGAACTCCTGGCAGGCCACCGAGCCGGCGCCACCCCAGAAGTCCCCGGCGGCCAACACATCAGAGACGATGGCCTGATGCTCGGCCTCCAGGGAGGCGGCCTGGGCCTTGATCAGCGCACCGTGGGC